>NZ_MWIG01000235.1:0-15814 GCF_002156145.1 Streptomyces sp. NRRL B-24572
GGCGTTGGTGACGAGTTCGGAGACGACGAGGGCGACGGTCTCGCGTATCTCGGGGCCGCAGCCCCAGAGGATGAGCCGTTCCTCGGTGAGCCTGCGGGCCCGGGCGACGGACGCGGTGAGGGCCGGGAGCTCGAAGGCGAAGCGGCGGACCGGATCGGTGTGCTGCGGTGGGCGCTGGGTCATGACCCGAGGGGCTGCAGGGCTCATGAGACCTGAGGGCTGCGCGTTACCAGAAGCCACGACCGGTTCCTCACAACAGTGGGCAGGACTGCCGTACGGCGCTGTCGCCGTGGCGCGGTGGCGCACGGCGGCAGCGTGTACTGGTTCACCGGAACACTGTCCTCCTGCGTCGGACACTTGGCAAGTGGCACTCTGAAAATTGCAGAGTGCTGTGTTCTCTCTGGCCGGGCTTCGTGGCACACTCGTCGAAACAGCGCGTCGGGGAGGTCTGAGAGTGAGCGAGCCGCGGTCCGCCCCCACGGTGGGACAGGTCGTCCTCGGAAAGCGTCTGCAGGACCTGCGCGAGCGGGCCGGCATGAAGCGGGAAGAGGCGGCGAAGATCCTGCGGGTGGCCCCGGCCACCGTCCGGCGGATGGAGACCGCCGAGGTCGCGCTGAAGATTCCGTACGTGCAGCTCCTGTTGAAGGAGTACGGGATCACGGACTCCGAGGCGGAGGGCTTCGTCGCCCTCGCGGAGGAGGCCAACCTCCCCGGCTGGTGGCAGCGGTTCCACGACGTGCTGCCCGGCTGGTTCTCCATGTACGTCAGCCTGGAGGGGGCGGCCAGCCTCATCCGGGCCTATGAACCCCAGTTCGTCCCCGGTCTGCTCCAGACCGAGGAGTACGCCCGCGCCATTCTGCGCAGCGGGGCGGTCGGTGGCGGCAGCGATGCCGGCAGAGACGAGGACGCCGAGCGCCATGTAGCCCTGAGGATGGAGCGTCAGTCCCTACTGACCAGGGACGACGCCCCCAAGTTCTGGGTGATCATGGACGAGACGGTGTTCCGCCGACCGGTCGGTGACGGGCCCGAGGTGATGCGCGACCAGCTCGACCGGCTGCTCGAAGCGTCCGAGCTGCCGAACGTCACCCTGCAGATCGCGGAGTTCGCGTCCGGCCACCATCCCGGCACCTACGGACCGTTCGTCCTCTTCCGCTTCGCCATGCCCGAACTCCCGGACATGGTCTACAGCGAGTACCTGACCGGCGCCGTCTATCTCGACGCGCGTCCCGAGGTGGCATCCCACCTGGAGGTCATGGACCGCATGGCGGCGCAGGCCGCGACTGCACAACGCACGAAGGAGATTCTCCGGAATCTCCGCAAGGAGCTGTGAATGGATCGCATATACAACGGCATGCCCGCCGCCGAGCTCGGTGCCGAGGGTTGGCACAAGCCCTGGAGCGGCGGGAACGGGGGCAACTGCGTGGAGGCCATGAAGCTGGCCGACGGCAGAGTCGCCGTGCGACAGTCCGCAGACCCTGAAGGACCAGCGCTCATCTACACCCACGGGGAGATCGCCGCTTTCATCCAGGGCGCCAAATCCGGTCAGGCTGATTTCCTGCTCACCTGAACCTTCCGTCCCACCCCTACCATCGCGTAACTCTTGTTGCAGTGCCACCCGTTCGACCCGACCAGGAGAGCCGATGACCCAGGAACCCGTAGCCCCACAGACCGGACTACGCATCGACACCAGCAAGCCGCATCCGGCGCGCATGTACGACTGGTTCCTGGGCGGCAAGGACAACTACCCGGTCGACGAGGCGATGGCACGCCAGCTCCTCACCGTCGACGCCCGGGGCCGGGACATGGCCCGCGTCAACCGGGCCTTCATGCACCGCGCCATCCGCTGGCTCAGCGCCCACGGCGTCCGGCAGTACCTGGACGTCGGCACGGGCATCCCGACCGAGCCCAACCTGCACCAGATCGCGCAGGAGGCCGCGCCGGAGTCCCGCATCGTCTACTGCGACAACGACCCGATCGTGCTCGCGCACGCGGCCGCCCTGCTGCGCTCGACCCCGGAAGGGGCCACCGAGTACATCCAGGCGGACGCCCGCGATCCCGAGATCATCCTCGAAAGGGCCGGAAAGGTCCTTGATTTCGACCGGCCCATCGCGCTGTCGATGCTCGCCCTGCTGCACTTCGTGGGGGACGAGGACGGCGCGTACGAACTGGTCTCCAAGATCGTCGACAAGCTCGCGCCGGGCAGCTATCTCGTCCTCTCCCACGTCACCGGGGACTTCGATCCCGAGGGCGCGGCGAAGGCGGCCGCCATGTACAAGGCGCGCGGGCTGACCCTGCGGCCCCGCTCGCGCGACGAGCTGGCCGCGTTCTTCGACGGCCTCGAGTTCGTCGAGCCCGGGGTCTCGCTCACCGCCGACTGGCACCCGGAGCTGGGCGAGCCCGTCCCGGTCCAGGGCGACGACCCCATCCCGGGGTGGGCCGCGGTGGCCCGCAAGCCCTGACCCGATCCGTACGGAAGCAGCCTGCCGGCCCACCGGCAGGCTGCTTCCGTTCTTACGGCTCCACCAGCGTCACCAGGAAGCTCCGTGCCCGGCCGACATTGCCGGCCGCGTCGATCGCGCGGTACTCGACGGTGTGCGTGCCGTAGTCCGGGGTCGCGTCGTCCCACGGCACCGCCCGGCTCCGGCCCAGCTTCCCGTACACGAGGTCGTCGATCACCGTGCCGCCCGGCGAGAAGCGGAACGGCGCGCCGGCGTCCGTCGGCCAGCCGTAGTACGTGTACCAGCCGTCGCCGTCGACCCGGAACTGGCTCACCACGGCGCCCTCCTGGTCGTCCCGTGCGGTCAGCTTCATCGTGAACGCGCCGTCGTAGACGTACTCCACCGGTCGCCCGGGGCTCCGGACCGTGCGCAGCGGCTCGGACAGCTCGTACGCGACCGTGGCCGGGCGGGCGTCCACCGTCCAGCTCAACTCCTCGTCCGTGCCCGCGAGTCGGGCCGTGAGAGTGTGGGCCCCCGGCGGGATCTCCAGTGAACGGAGGTCCAGATCACGGTCGTTGCGGCCGTACGTCGTGACGGGCCGCCCGTCCAGACGCCAGCGCACGGCCGGGGTGCCGTCCACCGCGTGGGTGGTGTCCGCGTGGACGACGCCGCGGGCGCCGACGGGGGACCCGGTCGGGGTGTGCCCGGTGAAGCCGGGAGCCTCCGGGCTCCGCACCGTGGTCAGCGAGGGGTCCACCGTCCAGCTGACGGTGCGGGTGAGCGCCGCCGAGGCGCGGACCGCCGGGTCGCGGACGAAGGGCGTCGGGTCGGTGACCGTCGCCGTCAGGGTGTGCGTACCGGGGGAGACCCGCAGTCTCCGCAGGTCGACCGTGCGGGCGCCCTCGGTGTCGAGGGTCCGCCCGTCCAGCTTCCAGGTCACGGAGAGCGAGCCGCCCACCGGGTGCAGGGTGTCCACCCACACGCTGCGGTCCGCCCCGATCGGCGCGGTGTCCGGGGTGTGGTCCTGGACCAGGTTCACCTTGGCCGAGATCGCCCGGACCATCACCTCGCGCTCCACCTGGTCGAAGGCGTAGCCGAGGGTCTTCATCAGGGAGTGGCGGCTCGGGCGCCAGACGCCCTTCGTGCTGTACATGCCGCCCTCGTGGCGGCCGATGACCCCGCCGGACTCGCTGGTCTCGCCGAGCCAGCGCCACCACTTGGCCTGCCGCTCCCGCATCTGGCGTTCCGTCAGGAGCGTGTGGTGGACGGAGGAGGGCTCGGGTCCCTCGTAGGCCTCGCCCGGCACCCCGCGCGCGTAGTAGTCGTACTCGTCCTGGAGGCCGCCGAGCGAATGCCCTATCTCGTGCGGGGTGATGAGAGAGGAGAGCGCGTTGCCGCCGGAGGCCGTGGCGTAACTCCCGCCCGCGCCGCCGTAGGTGGAGCTGTGGGCGAGGGCGACGATCTGGCGGTTGGCGCGGCTCGTGCCGGGGACGAGGTCGGCGAGCGCGGCGGCCTTCCGGCTGTCGACGGTGAGCAGCCGCTGCACACCGGCCGGATCGCAGCCGCCCCAGAAGCCCATGTCGAGCGCCGTGTCACGGGCGGGAGCGGTGAGGCCCGGATCGCAGTCCACGCCGGACTCCGCCGAGGGGACCTCCACCGCCCACACGTTGATGTACGAGCGGTACGAGGCGAAGGGCTCGATGCTCCAGAGGGTGTTCAGGTGCCGTTCGAGGTCCGCCCGGAACGCCGGCATCTCCGCGGCGGTGTAGCCGTCGCCCATGAACACCAGGTTGAACCGCCGGTCGGCGGGCCCGGTGGTCTGCACGGGGACGACGGCGGGGCCCTCGCCGGACGTGGGTGTCTCGGCCGCCGCCTGCGTGGTTCCCACCAGGCCGGCGGCCAGCAGACAGGCCGCGGCGAGCCGGGCCACGGCACGCCGAACTCCCTTGCGCTGTGAGGTCATGGGGCGCGAGCCTAGGCCGCGCCCCCGGCCCCGTAAAGATGTTCGTCAGCCGTCCGTTCGTCGTTCGGACATCTCAGCTTCGCAGCCAGGCCAGACCCGGGTGCTCGGCCGTGTAGCCCTCCACGAGACGGCGGGCCACCGCCACCGAGTCCACAAGGGGGTGCAGCGCGAAGGCCTTGACGGCCGTCGCCCGCGAGCCGCTCTCCACCGCCGCGAGGACCTCCCGCTCCACCGCCTTCACGGCGGTCACCAGACCGACGGCGTGGTACGGCAGCGGGGCCACCGACACCGGGTGGGCGCCGTTCGCGTCCACGAAGCACGGCACCTCGATCACCGCGTCCGCGTCGAGCACGGAGAGCGTCGAACCGTTGCGCACGTTGAGGATCAGCGTGGTCCGCTCGTCCCGGGCGATCGCCCGCATGAGCGCGAGCGCCACCTTCTCGTAGCCGCCCGACTCCAGGTCCTCCTCGTCGCGGTCCCCGATCCCGGCGGCCTCCCGGTTGGCGGCCATGTAGGTGGCCTCGCGGTCGGCGAGCGTACGGTGCCAGGCGGCGAGAGCGGGGGTGTCGGGCTTGCCCATCTCCTCGTAGAAGGCGCCCTGCTGGTCCCGCAGATACGCCCCGCGCGTCCGCTCGGCCGTCCGGTAGGCGTGCACCGCCTCCCGGTTGAAGTAGTAGTAGTGCAGGTACTCGTTGGGGATCGCGCCGAGCGAGCGCAGCCACTCGGGACCGAAGAGCCGGCCCTCCTCGAAGGAGCCGAGCTTCTCCTCGTCGGCGAGCAGCCGCGGCAGCACGTCCTGTCCGCCGACCCGCAGTCCCCGCAGCCAGCCCAGGTGGTTGAGGCCCACGTAGTCGATCCAGGCCTCGTCCGGGTCCGCGCCCAGGATGCGGGCGACCCGGCGGCCGAGGCCCACGGGCGAGTCGCAGATGCCGACGACCCGGTCGCCGAGCACCCGCGACATGGCCTCCGTGACCAGTCCGGCCGGGTTGGTGAAGTTGATGACCCAGGCGTCGGGGGCGAGTTCGGCGATCCTTCGGGCGGTGCGTACGGCGACGGGCACGGTCCGCAGCCCGTACGCGATGCCGCCCGCCCCCACCGTCTCCTGGCCGAGCACGCCCTCGTCGAGCGCGATCCGCTCGTCGGCCGCCCTGCCTTCCAGACCGCCGACCCGGATCGCGGAGAACACGAAGTCCGCCCCGCGCAGCGCCTCGTCCAGATCCGTCGTCGCCGTCACGACCGGCGCGTCCTGCACCCCCTCTGCCTGATCGGCGAGGACCCGCGCGATGGCCGAGAGCCGCCCCTCGTCGAGGTCGTACAGGGTGACGTGGGTGACCCGCCCCTCGGCGTGGTCGCCGAGGAGGGCTCCGTACACCAGCGGCACCCGGAACCCGCCGCCTCCGAGAATCGTCAGTTTCATGTTCGTACGCTACTCGGACGCGCCCTCTGAGCAGGGGGATTCCGGACCGCCGTCCACGCCGGCGTCCGCATGCCGGGCGTCCGTCCCGCGCGGAGGGTGGGGGACAATGGCGTCATGTCCCGACGCAAGACCCGCCCCCGCACGTCCCGGGCCGCCGCGGCCCCCGCGCCCGCGGTGACCGCGGCCTCGCCCTGCCCCTGCGGGCTCGACGCCACGTACGGCGCGTGCTGCGGCCGGTTCCACTCGGGCGCCGGCGGCACGGCGCCCACCGCCGAGCTCCTCATGCGCTCCCGCTACAGCGCCTTCGTCGTCCGCGACGAGGCGTACCTGCTGCGGACCTGGGCGCCGGAGACGCGACCGGGCGAGGTCGACTTCGACCCGGGGATGCGCTGGGCCGGCCTGGAGATCGAGGAGACCGGCGAGGGCACCGCCTTCCACCAGCACGGCACCGTCACCTTCACGGCCCGCTACGTCCACGGCGGCGAGGCCGGCGCCCTGCACGAGCGGAGCCGCTTCGCCCGCCACGAGGGCGCGTGGGTGTACGTGGACGGCGATTTCCTCGACTGAGGGTTTCAGCGCGTGCCCACGCCCGCCGGCACCCGTCCCCTCGGGAGTCCGGCCGCGAGGTCCTCGGCGACGATCTTCTTGGCGATGGCGTCCGTCGCCACCCGCAGCTCGGGCCCGCTGGGCCGGCCGCGCTCCTGCGCGACGACGTCGGAGAGCCACTGGCCCCAGGCGTGGGTGATGACGTCGGCCTCGCGCCTGCCCGCCGCCGTGTGGGAGAGCAGGTTGCCGTCCCGGGTGAGGTAGCCCTCGTCGACCATCCGGTCGAAGACCGGCAGCAGCACCTCGGGCGGCACCCGCCGTCCGGCGGAGATCAGGCCGAGGCTCGCGTGCCCGACGGTCCGGGTGAAGAGTTCGACCTGCATCACCGCCCAGGCCCCCGCGATGTCGAGCCGGGTGTCGGACGCGGCGACGATCGCCCGGGCCGTGTCGTAGTCGGTACGGCTCAGGATCCGGCCGACGGCCAGTTCGAGGAGCTTCTCCGAGTCGCCGGACATGGTGGGGGAGCCGAAGCCCTCGCCCATGTCGGGGGCGGCGGAGCGGGCCGAGTCGCGCAGTTTCACCTGCTTGAGGAAGAGGGCGACGACGAAGCCGACGGCCGCGACCGGCACCGTCCAGAGGAAGACGGTCTGCAGGGTGTCCGCGTACGCCTGGACGATCGGCGCGGCGATCCGGTCCGGGAGCCTGTGCAGTCCCGCGGGGTTCTGCGCGGCCTGCGGGATCGCGGCCGGGTTCACGCCGAGGCTCCTGGCGATGGTGCCGGCCTCGACGATGCCCGCCGTGAGGTTGGGCTTGAGGGAGTTGGCGTAGATCGTGCCGAAGACGGCCGTGCCGAAGGAGCTGCCGAGGGTCCGGAAGAAGGTGACGCCGGAGGTGGCGGTGCCGAGGTCGGCGTAGTCGACGGTGTTCTGCACGGCGATGGTGAGGACCTGCATGCACAGGCCGATGCCGATGCCGAGGACGAACATGTAGAGCGACTCGAGACCGGTGCCGGTGTCCGGCCCCATGAGGGAGAGCAGGAAGAGGCCGACGCCCATCACGAAACAGCCGACGATCGGGAAGACCCGGTAGCGGCCGGTCTTGCTGACGACGTTGCCGCTGAAGATCGACGCGATGAGCAGGCCGATGACCATGGGCAGGGTGCGGATGCCGGACATGGTCGCCGACTCCCCGTCGACGTACTGCAGATAGGTCGGCAGGAAGGTCATCGCGCCGAGCATGGCGAAGCCGACGACGAAGCTGAGCACGGAGCAGACCGTGAAGACGGGGTTCCCGAACAGCCGCATGGGCAGCATGGGTTCGGGCGCCCGGGTCTCGACCCAGCAGAACAGGGCCAGGGCGACGAGGCCGCCCGCGAAGAGCCCGATGATGACGCCGGACCCCCAGGCGTACTCGTTGCCGCCCCAACTGGTGGCCAGGATCAGGGCACTGGAGCCGATCGCGACCAGCGCGATGCCGAGGTAGTCGATGACCGGCCGGCTCGCCGAGCGCACCGAGGGGATCGTGCGGGCGGCGGCGATCACGACCAGGATCGCGATCGGAACGTTCACGTAGAACGCCCAGCGCCAGCTCGCGTGGTCGGTGAACAGACCGCCGAGGAGCGGCCCGATGACGGTCGAGACGCCGAACACGGCGCCGATCGCGCCCTGGTACTTGCCGCGTTCGCGCAGCGGGATCACGTCGGCGATGAGCGCCATCGAGGTGACCATGAGGCCGCCGGCGCCGATGCCCTGGAGACCGCGCCAGACGATGAGCAGCGTCATGTTGGTGGCGAGTCCGCAGAGGAACGAGCCGGTGATGAAGACGACCGCGGAGATCTGGAAGATCACCTTGCGGCCGAAGAGGTCGCCGAACTTGCCGACGAGGACGGTCGCGACCGTCTCGGCGAGCAGGTACGAGGTGACCACCCACGACATGTGGGCGGCGCCGCCCAGGTCCGAGACGATCGTGGGCAGGGCGGTGCCGACGATGGTCTGGTCGAGGGCGGCGAGGAGGACGCCCAGCATGATCGTGCCGAAGACGATGTTGCGGCGGCGGCTGTCGAGCACGGGTGGCTCGGTGGCGGCCGGGGGCGCGGGCGCTGCGTCGCTGGTCGTGGTCACCCTCGCAGCGTCACACCGCCACCGCCCTCACGCATGAGGGGGACGGCCGAACGGGCGTACCCGTCAGGGGGTGACGGGCAGCTTGGGGTGGTGCTTGGCGAGGATCTTGTTCGCCCGCGCGAGGGCGGCGAGGGCGTGCTCGCGGTCCGCCCGGTCCTCCGCGCAGAGCGGCCCCCGGAAGCGGTACACCTCGCGCGCCGCGCAGTCCGCGTCGACCTCGGCCTGGAGGACGTGGAGCGGCAGGCAGGCGCCGATCATCGCGGCCACGCTGTCGGGGATCGGGACGGGAACGAGGCGCTCGGGCGAGGTGATCACGGGTCAGTCCTAGTCGGTCCGGGGAGGGTACGGAAGGGTCTCCTCTCCATACGTACCGGATCGCGGTACGGGTTCCGGCACGGCGGTGTCGCGGACGGGCAACGGCGGAGATCGCCGGCGGAGGCGCGCACGGGCCCCGGGGGAGCGGACCGCGCGCCGGCCACGGCCGTGGCCGGACGCGTTCCCGCAGGTACGGGGCGGGTGCCCGCCACCGCCCCGCGCGTGGATCATGCGCATCGCTCGAAAGTTCGTCGAACGTACTACCGGGAAAGCGGGGGCGACGGCGGGCCGTCCGGCCGTCGAATGTGTGGCATATCACGTTGCCGTCCGGCGGCTTCCGGCCGGGCGGATCCCGTGCTTACGCGAGGATCTCGGCCAGGTCGTACGAGACGGGCTCGTCCAGCTGCCCGTAGCCGCAGGACTCCGGCGTCCGGTCCGGGCGCCACCGCTTGAACTGCGCGGTGTGGCGGAAGCGGTCCCCCTCCATGTGGTCGTAGCCGACCTCGCAGACCCGCTCCGGCCGCAGCGCCACCCACGACAGGTCCTTCCTGCCCGACCAGCGGCTCGGCGCGCCCGGCAGCCTGGCCTCCTCGTGCGCGGCCTCGTCCGTCCACGCCGCCCAGGGGTGCCCGTCCGGCGGGTCCATCCGGAGCGGTTCCAGCTCCTCGACGAGCTCGGCGCGGCGGGCGGCGGTGAAGGCCGCGCACACGCCGACGTGCTGCAGGACGCCTTCGTCGTCGTACAGGCCGAGCAGCAGCGAGCCGACCACGGGACCGCTCTTGTGGAAGCGGTATCCGGCCACGACGACGTCGGCCGTCCGCTCGTGCTTGATCTTGTACATGAGGCGGGCGTCCGGCCGGTACGGCAGGTCGAGCGGCTTGGCGACCACCCCGTCGAGCCCGGCGCCCTCGTACTGCTCGAACCAGCGCGCCGCGAGCTCGGGGTCCCGGGTCGCCGACGCCAGGTGGACGGGCGCGTCGACCCCGTCGAGGACCCGCTCCAGGGTCGCCCGGCGCTCGCTCAGCGGGGTGTCGAGCAGCGATTCGTCCCCGAGGGCGAGCAGGTCGAAGGCGACGAACCGGGCCGGGGTGGTCTCGGCGAGCAGCCGCACCCGGGAGTCCGCCGGATGGATCCGCTCGGAGAGCCGGTCGAAGTCGAGCCGCCCGTCGTGCTCGATGACGATCTCCCCGTCGACGACGCACCGCTCCGGCAGCCGGGCCGCGAGCGCCTCGACCAGCTCGGGGAAGTAGCGGGTGAGCGGCTTGCCCGTACGACTGCCGATGACGAGTTCCGGCCCGTCCCGGTGCACGATCGCGCGGAAGCCGTCCCACTTCGCCTCGTACTGCATCCCGGGCGGGATCCGTTTCACGGACTTGGCGAGCATCGGTTTCACGGGCGGCATCACCGGAAGATCCATGGGGTGATTGTCCGGTATGCGGGAGTTGCCGGCGAGCCCTAGGCTGACCGGCATGGCAGGCGAGGCGACGGTGGAGGTCGAGGTCGGCGGCCGGGCCGTGCGGGTCTCCCACCCCGACAAGGTGTACTTCCCCGAGCCCGGCTACACCAAGATGGACCTGGTCCGGTACTACCTGGCCGTGGGTGACGGCGTCACCCGCGCCCTGCGGAACCGCCCCACCACCCTGGAGCGCTACCCCGACGGGGTGACCGGAGGGTCCTTCTTCCAGAAGCACGCCCCGAAGCACCTGCCCGACTGGATCCCGACCGCCCGCATCACCTTCCCCAGCGGCCGCCCGGCCGACGAGATGTGCCCCACCGAGCCGGCGGCCGTGCTCTGGGCGGCCAACCTCGGCGCCGTCACCTTCCATCCCTGGCCGGTGCGCCGGGACGACACCGACCATCCCGACGAGCTCCGCATCGACCTCGACCCGCAGCCCGGCACGGACTACGCCGACGCCGTCCGCGCCGCCCACGAACTGCGCGCGGTCCTCGACGAGCACGGGCTGCGCGGCTGGCCGAAGACTTCGGGCGGGCGGGGCCTCCACGTCTTCGTGCCGATCGTCCCCGAGTGGACGTTCACCCAGGTCAGGCGGGCGGTGATCGCCTGCGGCCGGGAGCTGGAGCGGCGGATGCCGGAGCGGGTCACGACCGAGTGGTGGAAGGAGGGGCGCGGCAGACGGATCTTCGTCGACTACAACCAGGCGGCCCGGGACCGCACGATGGCCTCCGCCTACTCCGTACGCCCCCGCCCGCACGCGCCCGTCTCGGCGCCGCTGCGCTGGGAGGAGATCGACGAGGCCGTGCCGCAGGACTTCGACATCAGGACGATGCCGGCCCGGTACGCCGAGGTCGGCGACGTCCACGCGGACATGGACGACGAGCGCTTCGGCCTGGAGTCGCTGCTCGAACTGGCCCGGCGGGACGAGGCGGAACGCGGCCTGGGCGATCTGCCGTACCCGCCGGAGTACCCGAAGATGCCGGGCGAACCGAAGCGGGTGCAGCCGAGCAGGGAGAAGAAGGGGACGTCGGGGGAGTAGGGGGCCGAGGGCCGGGGCGCTTCCGGGTGGGCGCCCCGGCCCTCGCCGCTCACTCTAAAACAATACGAACGGTCGTGCTAGCATTTTTTGTGTACCCAGGACGACCGAGGAGATCCGGCATGTACCCGATGGCTCCGCTCATCCGCACCGCCCTGAACGCCATGGCGCGCGTCGCCCCGGGCCCGGCCGGCCGCTGGGCCTTCCACCTCTTCGTCCGCCCCCTCGGCAGGGCGAAGGTGAGACCCGGGGAACAGGCGGTCCTCGCCGCCGCCCGCACCGGGACCCTCCGCGTCCGGGGCAAGGAGGTCGTCACGTACGCCTGGGGCGACGGCCGGCGGCCCGTCCTCCTCGTCCACGGCTGGTCCTCCCGCGCCTCGCGGCTCGGCGCCTTCGCCGAGGAGCTCCTCGCGCGCGGCTACAGCCCGGTCGCCTTCGACGGTCCCGGCCACGGCGAGTCCTCCGGCAGGGCCACCAACATCGTCGAATACCGGGAGATCATCCGGGAGCTGCACGCCCGGCACGGCGACTTCGAGGCCGTCGTCGCCCACTCCTTCGGCGTCCTCGCCTCGCTCTTCGCCCTCCGCGACGGAGTCCGCACGGCCCGCTTCGTGGGCCTCGGCGGCGTCGGCTCCTTCGCCATGCTCATGGAGGGCTTCCGGGCCGGACTCGGGCTGGACGACCGGGTGGTGCGGGCCATGCGCGGGTACGTCGAGGGGCACCTCGCCCCCGGCGAGCCCGGAGTCTGGGACCGCTTCGGCGCCGACCACGCCCCGGAGGAACTCGGCGCGCCCGTCCTGCTGTTCCACGACGAGGGCGACGACATGGTGCCCCTGGCCCAGGCGCGGTTCCTCGCCCGGGCCCACGGCGGGCGGGCCCGGCTCGTCGTCACCCGGGGCCTCGGTCACCGCCGTATCCTCACGGACCCGGAAGTGGTGGCCGAGGCGGTGGAGTTCGCCACCGCCGGCTCCGGCCCCGTGACGGAACCGGCGGTGGGGACGCGCCAGGGGGTCAGCCCAACGGGGTGGTGATCGCGGCCGAGTCGCGGACAGGCCGGTGCCGGGCGGCAGCAGGGAAGTGGCAGGGCGGCCACCGTGGCGGGTGTCCTTCGCGGGGCGGGTCCGCGGCGGGCGCCCGGCGGGGAGTCCGGTACGGACCCGCGCGCTCCTCTCACGGCCGGACCGGACCACGGGCGGGATCGCCGACGGTTCCGGCCGGCCCGCTCACCATGCGGGCGCGCCCGGGAGCGCACGGACGAGCGGCACCTGGCCTTCACCCGGTCGGCGAGTGCGCCGTGGCCAGGCGGGCGGCCCGGGGTGCGGCGGGCGCGGAGACGTGAGAAGGAGAAGCCTTGGGGTGAGGCGGCGTGGGGCGGGTCCGCCCGGCTCGGGCCTTGCCGGCGAGAGGGCCTCCCGACTTGGGCCTCCCGGCTCGGGCCTCTCGGCTTAGGCCTCCTGGCTCGGGCTTCGTCGGCGAGTGCCGCTCGGCTCGGGCCTCGTCGGCGAGGACCTCCCGGCTCAGGCCTCGTCGGCGAGGACCTCCCGGCTCAGGCCTCGTCGGCCAGGGCCTCCCGGCCCTTCTCCGTGGCCGCGGCGAGCAGCCGGGCCGTGATGCCCCGCTCGGCGCGGGCGTACGTGCCGGGGTCGCCGAACAGCACGGACCGGGCGTTGGCCGCCTCCATGAGGGCGATCACCTCGAAGGCCAGCTGCTCCACGTCCAGGTCCTCGGTGAACTCCCCGACGGCATGCGCCTCCGTCAGGGCCCCCTCCACGTACGCCGCCCAGTCGCGGCGGGTCCGGGCGACGGCGTCGTGGACCGGGCCCGTACGGGCGTCGAACTCGGCCGAGACCGCGTAGAAGAAGCAGCCGCCCGCGAAGACCCGCTCCGAGGAGTACGCGAGCCAGTTCCGGCACAGCTCGCGCACCCGTCGCGCGCCCGGCGGCAGGTCGTTCAGCGGGGCGACGACGCGGTCGGCGAAGACGGCGACGGCGGCCCTGACGGTCGCGAGCTGGAGCTCCTCCTTGGAGCCGAAGAGGGCGAAGACGCCGCTCTTGCTCAGCTCCAGCTCGGTCGCGATGCGTCCCAGGGACAGGCCTTCGAGCCCCTCGACCGAAGCGATGTCCATCGTCCGGCCGAGGACGAGGCGCCGGGTCTGGTTGCCCCGCTCGACGCGTCCGTCGGTCTTGGTCCCGGTACCGCTTCGGGTGCTGCCGCTCATGCCCCCATCGTACTGAACGCACGACCGTGCGGAAATCTGCGCGCTCCGGGGGCTACCCCGCCCGCTCTCCGGGGTCCCGCCGCTCCCCAGGGGTCAGCAGCAGCACCTCAAGGGCTCGCGCGCAGGCCCGGGCCTGGGCCACGTACCAGTCGAGCCGCGCGTCCGTGATCAGCTCGGGGGTCGCGCGGACCGCGAGCGCGAACCGGGCGTGCCCCGTCCGCTCCAGGATCGGCACGGCCACCGTCCGCACCCCGTGGGCCGACTCGCCGTCGTTGAGGGCGTACCCCGCCTCCCGCACCCGTGCCAACTCGGCCGCCAGGGCGGGCGGTTCGACGATCGTCCGCTCCGTGAAGGCGTACAGCGGCGGCAGCGAGCGCGGGCCGCCCTCGCCCGCCCGGGGCCAGGCGAGCAGCACTTTCCCGAGCGCCGTCGAGTGCAGCGGCCGGCGCAGCCCCACCTTCGGCGTCACCGAACCACCCGCCACGATCACCGCGTGCGGGCCGCTCCGAAGCGCCAAGTCGGCCGTCGCGCCCGTCCGTTCGGCCAGATCGGACAGCTCGGGCGCGGCCAGATGGAGCCCCCGCTGGTGGTACGAGAGGCGGCCCAGCTCGGTCATCGCCGGACCGAGCCGGTAGCGGGCGGTCCTGGCGTCCTGCTCCAGGAAGCCCGCGCTGACCAGGGTGCGGGCCAGTCGGTGCGCCGTCGAGGTGGAGAGGCCGAGCCGGCGCGCGAGGTCGGAGGCGCTCAGGTCGGGCCCGTTGTCGTGGAAACAGTGCAGCACGTCCAGTGCGCGGCGGACCGCCTGGGCGCCCGCCGGGGGTCGGACGATGCCGGCCTCGGTCGTCATAGGGTTCGCTCCCCGTGGGTGATCGGGCTCCCACGCTCCCACATGGCGGGAGCCGATTCAGGCCTCGGACGGGGTCGGAAACACTGTGTTCACAAGCAATCCCACATGGTGGGAGCCGAGTTGTGGACGGCGGAACAGGCGTGGCAAGGTTCCGGCCAACACACCACGGCGGCGAGTCGGAAGGAGCAGGCCGGCGATGAACGCACGACACGTACCGCTCGCCCTCACCCGGCGCCGCCACATCGACCTGGCCCGCGTCACCGGCACCGGCTGTCGCTGACGCCGGCAGTCGCCGACGCCGGCAGTCGCCGACGCGCCGTCGGCTCTCCCCGGCCGTGCCCGCCGGGCCCCCGGTCCTCCGTGGAGTCGACGTCGAGAGCGCCACGCGCCTGTGACCGACCGGTCCGACCTCCCTTCCCCCTCCCTTTCACCCACGGCCGCGGCCGGCGCCGCCGAGCCGCCCGCCGCCCTCTCCCGACCCTTCACACCCCGGGACGCCCTCCATGACGTACACCCGCGTGCCCGACACGCTCTGGTTCACCCGCTGCCCCGTCCCCACCGCCACCGGCGTCGCCGCCGACCGCGGCTGGCTGGCGGAGGAGTTCGCCCCCGACGGCATCGCCGTCCGCTCGCTCCAGGACGCCGAACCCGGCGCCGACCGCGCCACCCACTACACCCACGCCCTGCCAGGACTCTTCCGCGAAGGCGGCAACGTGCCCGCGCTGTGGGCCCGTTCGCGCGGCGAGCGCACCCGGCTCGTCGGGCTCACCTGGATCGAGGAGCGCCAGGCGGTGCTCGTCGCCCCCGGCTCCCCGGTCCGCGGGGCCGCCGCCCTGCGCGGACTGCGGCTCGCCGTGCCGCGCCACTCCGTGCCCATCGACTTCTGGCGGGCGATGGCCCTGCGCGGCTTCGAGGGCGCCCTCACCTCGGCGGGGTACGGACTCGGCGACGCCGACCTCGTCGACGTACCGGCCGACGGCCACCAGGGCCAGTGGGCCGCCGAGCTCGACGCCCTGCGCCGGGGCCAGGTCGACGCCGTCTACGTGAAGGGTGCGCTCGCCGTCGAGGCGGCCCGACGTGCCGGCGCCGAGGTGGCCGTCGAGCTCGACGACCTGCCCGACCCCGCGCACCGCGTCAACAACGGCACTCCGCGCCCCCTCACCGTCCACCAGGACCTCCTGGACGAACACCCCGAGCTCGTGGCGCGTTTCCTCGCCGTACTGCTCCGCGCCGCCGACTGGGCCGCCGNNGGCGCCGAGGGCGTCGCCGGCGCCTACCGGCCCGGTACCCACCGCACCCTCCGCCCGGACCTGTCCGACACCCGGCTCGACCTGCTCGCCCGGCAGGAGGAGGCCCTGCGCGCCCACGGCTTCCTGCCCGAAGCCGTCGACGTACGGGCCTGGGCCGCCCAGGAGCCTCTGCGGCGCGCCCACCAACTGGCGACGGCCGCCGCGCCGA
>NZ_MWIG01000236.1:0-18250 GCF_002156145.1 Streptomyces sp. NRRL B-24572
CGCCCTCGGCGAACTCGCCCGCTGGGGCGCCGCACCCGGCGAACGCGAACCCGCACCGCTCGCCGCCGCCGGAGCCCTCGCGTACGCCCTGCTCGGCACCAGCGCCGGCACCGCCACCACCCACGGCGTCCTCCAGACCGTCGCCGTCGTCGTCGCCGCGGGCCTCGCCGGGATCGTCCCCCACACCGCCCTCGGGCACGGCCCCGACCCGGACCACCTCGCCCGCCGCGTCCTCGCCGTCGGCTTCGCCGCGCTCTGCTTCCAGCCCCTCTACAACTCGGGCGCCGTCACCGAGCACCTCGGCCAGGGCCCCGCGTACGCCCTCTTCCTGGTCCTCCTGCTCGTCCTGACCGCCCTGTGCGACGCCGTCCTCGCCGCCCTCGTGCTCCGCGCCCGCACCGGATTCCCGTACGGCCCCCTCCTCCGCGACGAACTCCGCGCCCTCCTCGGCATCGGCTCCGCCGTCTGCGCCACCGGCACGGTCATGGCCCTCGGCGTCGCCGCCGCCGGACTCTGGGCCCTGCCCGTCCTCGCCGTGCCCCTCCTGCTCACCCAGGTCTCCTTCCGGCGGTACGCGGCCGTCCGCACCGTCAACCGGCAGACCATCGCCTCCCTCGCCCGCGCCACCGAGATCGCCGGCTGCACCCCGCCCGGGCACGCCCACCGGGTCGCCGCCCTCAGCGCCGCCGTCGGACGCGAGCTCGGCCTCTCCGGGACCGAGCTGACCGTCCTGGAGCACGCGGCGCTCATGCACGACATCGGACAGCTCTCCCTCGTCGACCCCGTCGCCGGCGGCGCCACCGCCCTCCTGCCCGCCGAGGAACAGCGCCGGATCGCCCTCCTGGGCGGCGAGGTCGTCCGCAGGACCGGCGTCCCCGAGGCCGTCGCCGTCGTCGTGGAACGGCAGGCCGACCCGTACCGCGAGCAACCGCCGGCCGCCCGGATCGTCCGGGCCGTGAACGCCTACGACGACCTCGCGGGCGAGAGCGCGGGCGCCGCCCTCGACGCCCTGGAACGGCTCAGGCTCGGCACCGCGCGCGACTACCACCCGGACGTCGTCGAGAGCCTGGCCAGGGTCCTGGCACGGGGCGGACCCACTGGGGTGACCTCGGGGGTCCCTGGGTAACCCATGGGTAATGAGCGCGCGTCCGACCGGGCATGGTTGGATGCGAACAAGAGGGTGAAGCGACCGGCAGGCGGGAATCGTGAAGATCTTCGGGAAGGTACGGCATCGGCCCTCCGCCTCGTGGCGGCAGGCCACCGACCGCGCGTTCACGCTGATCGGCGACGGCCGGTACGAGGACGCGGGCGCACTTCTGACGCGCGCGGCGGATCTGGAGCCCTGGCTCTCCGAGTCCTGGTTCAACCTGGCGCTGCTGCACAAGTTCCGGCACGACTGGGAGCAGGCCCGGGCCGCCGGGCTGCGCGCCGTCGCGCTCCTCGACAAGGAGACCGGCGCCCCCGACTGGTGGAACGTGGGCATCGCCGCCACCGCCCTCCAGGACTGGCCGCTGGCCCGCCGCGCCTGGCAGGCCTACGGACTGAAGGTCCCCGGCGCCGCCGCGGGCACCGGCGAGCCCGCCGGCATGGAGCTCGGCAGCGCCGCCGTCCGCCTCTCACCCGAGGGCGAGGCCGAGGTCGTATGGGGCCGGCGCCTGGACCCCGCCCGGATCGAGGTCCTCTCCATCCCGCTGCCGTCCTCCGGCCGCCGCTGGGGCGAGGTCGTCCTCCACGACGGCGTCCCGAACGGAGAGCGGACCACCACCGCGGGCCCCTCCTACCCCGTCTTCGACGAGATCGAGCTGTGGGCGCCCTCACCCGTCCCCACCTGGGTCGTCCTCCTGGAGGCCGCCACCGAGGCCGACCGGGACGCCCTGGAGCAGCTCGCCGCAGAGGCCGGATTCGCCGCCGAGGACTGGTCCTCCTCCGTACGGCTGCTCTGCCGCGCCTGCTCCGAGTCGACCATGCCGAGCGCCGAGGGCGAGGGCGAGCACTCCGACCCGCACGACCACAGCGAACCGGGACACCCCGGCCCCCTCGGCCACCGCTCGCCCGGCGAGCTGTGGGTCCCCGAGCGGGAGTGCGGCATCGCGGCCCCGGCGGGCCTGGTGCGGGGCCTTCTGGACGGCTGGGTGGCGGACAGCCCGGACAGTCGGGAATGGCGAGATCTTGAGGAAGTCTGCTGACCGCTGCCCGTAGGCTGTACATCGCACCTACCACGGGGTGTACCGGTTCGAGGAAGAAGGCGTACGGCGGACATGTCGCAGCAGGGCACTGAGCAGGAGCAGACGGGCGTGTACGCCGTCGACGAAGAGGGCTTCATCGTCGACACCGAGGACACCGAGGAGCGTGAGACCGCCCACCGCGAGCGCGGCACATCGCGCCCCATCACGGTCGTGGGCAACCCCGTCCTGCACCGGGAGTGCAAGGACGTCACCTCCTTCGATGACGAGCTGGCGCAGCTCATCGACGACATGTTCGCCAGCCAGCGCACCGCCGAGGGCGTCGGCCTCGCCGCCAACCAGATCGGCGTCGACCTCAAGGTCTTCGTCTACGACTGCATGGACGACGAGGGCAAGCGCCACGTCGGCCACGTGATCAACCCGGTCCTCGTCGACCTGCCGGCCGACCAGCGGCACCTCGACGACTCGAACGAGGGCTGCCTGTCGGTCCCGACCGCGTACGCCGAGCTGGCCCGTCCGGACTACGCCGAGGTCACCGGCCAGGACCTGAAGGGCAACCCGATCAAGGTCCGCGGCACCGGCTACTTCGCCCGCTGCCTCCAGCACGAGACGGACCACCTGTACGGCTTCCTCTACATCGACAAGCTCTCGAAGCGCGACCGCAAGGACGCCCTCCGCCAGATGGAAGAGGGCACGCCGCGCTACCCGGTCGTCCCGAACGAGTGACGTACTCGTAGCCACGCGAAAGGGCCCCGCACTCGTCGAGTGCGGGGCCCTCTTCCGTTGCGGTGACGCCTCGCCCGACCGGCCCCTCCAGGACGCCGGCGGGGGAAGAGGGGGTCGGCTGGTTGCGGCCCCTCTTCGCAGGGTCGCGGGTGCCTCCTGACGTGGAAGGAGGAGCCCTTGACGTACCGGCAGAGCGTCCGGCCGCCCGTCCCCGGCTGCCGCACCTGTGGCGTGTCCCGGCCCTGGCCGGCCTGGCGGCCGGCGTGGCGGTGGTCCTCCCGGCAGCGTCACCGGCTGCACCGGCTGAACCACCGCGGGCGCGGTGGTGCTGCCCGACGGGCCGCGACATGGCGATGCCCTCCGGCGTGCGGCCGGAGGGCATCGTCCATGTGCGGAGGTGTCAGAAGTCCTCGTCGAGGTCCACCGAGCCCTCGACCGCCACCTGGTAGGCGGACGGGCGGCGCTCGAAGAAGTTGGTCAGCTCCTGGACGCCCTGGAGCTCCATGAACGCGAACGGGTTCTCGGAGCCGAAGACCGGCGGGAATCCGAGGCGAACGAGCCGCTGGTCGGCGACGCACTGGAGGTACTCGCGCATCGACTCGGTGTTCATGCCCGGCAGGCCGTCGCCGCACAGATCACGGCCGAACTGCAGCTCCGCCTCGACGGCCTCCTTCAGCATGTCCGTGACCTGCTGCTGCAGCGCGTCGTCGAAGAGCTCGGGCTCCTCCTTGCGGACGGTGTCCACGACCTCGAACGCGAAGTTCATGTGCATGGTCTCGTCGCGGAAGACCCAGTTGGTGCCCGTCGCCAGGCCGTGCAGCAGACCGCGCGACCGGAACCAGTACACGTACGCGAAGGCGCCGTAGAAGAACAGGCCCTCGATGCAGGCAGCGAAGCAGATCAGGTTCAGCAGGAAGCGGCGGCGGTCGGCGGCCGTCTCCAGCTTCTCGATCTTCTCGACCGAGTCCATCCACTTGAAGCAGAACTGCGCCTTCTCGCGGATCGAGGGGATGTTCTCGACCGCCGCGAAGGCCGCCGCACGGTCGTCCGGGTCGGGGAGGTACGTGTCCAGGAGGGTCAGGTAGAACTGGACGTGCACCGCCTCCTCGAAGAGCTGACGGCTCAGGTACAGCCGCGCCTCCGGGGAGTTGATGTGCTTGTACAGCGTCAGGACCAGGTTGTTCGCCACGATCGAGTCGCCCGTCGCGAAGAACGCGACCAGACGGCCGATCATGTGCTGCTCACCGGGGGTGAGCTTGGCGAGGTCGGCGACGTCCGAGTGGAGGTCGACCTCCTCGACGGTCCAGGTGTTCTTGATGGCGTCCCGGTAGCGCTCGTAGAAGTCCGGGTAGCGCATGGGGCGGAGCGTGAGCTCGAAGCCCGGGTCCAGGAGGTTCTTCTTCTCGGTGGAGCTCATTACTGGCAGGCCTCGCAGGACTCGGGGTTCTCAAGGGAGCAGGCGATGGCGTCCGCGTCGGGGGTCGCCTGCTGGACGGGGATCGGGGCGGCGGCCTGGGCGGCGCGGGCGATCCGGGTCGCCGGGCGGGAGCGCAGGTAGTACGTCGTCTTCAGGCCCTGCTTCCAGGCGTACGCGTACATCGACGACAGCTTGCCGATGGTGGGCGTCTCCATGAACAGGTTCAGGGACTGCGACTGGTCCAGGAACGGGGTGCGCGCCGCCGCCATGTCGATGAGGCCGCGCTGCGGGATCTCCCAGGCCGTGCGGTACAGCTCGCGGACCTCGGCCGGGACCCAGGTGAAGCCGGCCACCGAGCCGTTGGAGTCGCGCAGGGCCTCGCGGGTCTGCGCGTCCCACACGCCGAGCTTCTTCAGCTCGTCGACGAGGTACGAGTTGACCTGGAGGAACTCGCCGGACAGCGTCTCGCGCTTGAACAGGTTGGAGACCTGCGGCTCGATGCACTCGTAGACGCCCGCGATCGAGGCGATGGTCGCCGTCGGGGCGATGGCGAGGAGGAGGCTGTTGCGCATGCCGGTGGAGGCGATGCGCGCGCGCAGGGCCGTCCAGCGCTCCGGCCAGTTGAGCTCGACGTCGTAGTGGTCGGGGTGCAGGACGCCCCGGGCGGTGCGGGTCTTGTCCCAGGCGGGGAGCGGGCCGCTGCGCTCGGCGAGGTCGGCGGACGCCTCGTACGCCGCCAGCATGATCCGCTCGGCGATCTTCGTCGACAGGGCGCGCGCCTCGGCCGAGTCGAACGGCAGCTTCAGCTGGAAGAAGACGTCCTGGAGGCCCATCGCGCCCAGGCCGACCGGACGCCACTTGGCGTTGGAGCGGCCCGCCTGCTCGGTCGGGTAGAAGTTGATGTCGACGACCCGGTCGAGGAAGGTGACGGCCGTGCGGACGGTCTCGTCCAGGCGCTCCCAGTCGATGTCCGAACCGACGACGAACGCGCCGAGGTTGACCGAGCCGAGGTTGCAGACGGCCGTCTCGCCGTCGTTGGTGACCTCGATGATCTCGGTGCAGAGGTTGGAGGAGTGGACGACCGTGCCCGGCTCGGCCGTCTGGTTCGCGGTCCGGTTGGAGGCGTCCTTGAAGGTCATCCAGCCGTTGCCGGTCTGCGCGAGGGTCCGCATCATCCGGCCGTACAGGTCGCGGGCCGGCATGGTCTTGCGGGCCAGGCCCGCCGCCTCGGCCTTGCGGTAGGCGGCGTCGAACTCCTCGCCGTACAGGTCGACGAGCTCGGGCACGTCCGACGGGGAGAAGAGCGACCACTCGGCGTCGGCGTTGACGCGGCGCATGAACTCGTCCGGGATCCAGTGCGCCAGGTTCAGGTTGTGCGTACGGCGGGCGTCCTCGCCGGTGTTGTCGCGGAGCTCCAGGAACTCCTCGATGTCCGCGTGCCAGGTCTCCAGGTAGACGGCGGCGGCGCCCTTGCGGCGGCCGCCCTGGTTCACGGCGGCGACGGAGGCGTCGAGGGTCTTCAGGAACGGCACGATGCCGTTGGAGTGGCCGTTGGTGCCGCGGATCAGCGAACCGCGGGCGCGGATGCGGGAGTACGAGAGGCCGATGCCGCCCGCGTGCTTCGAGAGGCGCGCGACCTGGTGGTAGCGGTCGTAGATGGAGTCCAGCTCGTCCTGCGGGGAGTCCAGGAGGTAGCAGGAGGACATCTGCGGGTGGCGGGTGCCGGAGTTGAAGAGCGTGGGGGAGGACGGGAGGTAGTCCAGACGGCTCATCAGGCCGTACAGCGCGGCCACCTCGTCGAGCGCGCGGACCGAGTCGTCCTCGGCGAGGCCGCAGGCGACGCGCAGCATGAAGTGCTGCGGGGTCTCGATGACCTTGCGGGTGATCGGGTGGCGCAGCAGGTAGCGCGAGTAGAGGGTGCGCAGACCGAAGTAGCCGAAGCGGTCGTCGCCGGCCGGGTCGATCGTCGCGTCGAGCCGCTCGGCGTGCTGGGCGACGAACTCGGCGGTGCGGTCGGCGATGAGCTCCTCGCGGTGACCGACGGCGACGGAGGCCGAGAAGGAGACGGCGCCCTGGCCTGCGGCCTCGTCGGCGATGGTGATGGTGAGGAGCCGGGCGGCGAGCCGGGAGTACGCGGGGTCCTCGGCGATCAGGCCGGCGGCCGCCTCGGTGGCCAGCTCGCGCAGCTCCGCCTCGTCCGACGTGGCGCTGCGGCCGCGGAGGGCGGCGGCGGCGACCTTGCCGGGGTCGGTGTCCGGGAGGTCGGCGGTGAGATCGGTCAGGGTCCGCAGGAGTACGGTCCCGGGGCCGTCGGTCTCGATCGCTGCGGCCGGATCGGCGGGCGCGATGGTCACGTGGGGGCTCTCCCTCGCTCGGCTCGGGGCCTCGGGCGGGAAGGCGGGCAGGCGGGCACCCCGTACGCGCGGGCGCGCCGCGTCCACCGACCCAACTCCGCGAGGCCCGGACGTCTGTGGCACCCGGAACGGACGGACCGGGCGCGCTGCCGGCAGGTCTTCGGACTCACTCCGTACGAAGCACGAAACCGCACGAAGCACACCGTTGCGGGACAGTTCCGGATTCGCGCCGGATTCCCCTGCGTCGACAGCGAGGACGAGCATACATGTGGGGGGCGCCGCTCTTGGCACCCCCCACATGTTGTGTCGGTCCCGGGAGTTACAACTCCAGGGCGTACGTGCGCAGCGAGTGATCGGGGATCGGCTCCCAGTCCCGCTCGGGGGTGCGGACGAAGCCGAGCCGCTCGTAGATCCGGTGCGCGGAGACCATCAGATCGGCCGTGGAGAGCACCAGGCGCGTACAGCCGGGGAGGGCTCGCGCCCGGTCCACGCAGGCGCGTACGAGGGCCTCTCCGACGCCCCTGCCGCGGGCCGCCGGCGCGACGACGAGCATCCGGAACTCGGCCTCGCCGGGGACGGCGATGTCCGCCCAGGTGGTGCCGCCCTCCGCGAAGGTCACCCCGCCGATGATCCCGCCGTCGGCGTCGACGGCGACGAGCACCTCGCTCTCGCGCGCCCGCCGGGCCGTGTCGCGGAGCACGGCCAGGTAGAAGTCGTCCTCGCCGTGCAGCAGCAGCCCGTCATTCAGATAGGTGAACCCGGTGAGGTCGCCGAGCTCCTCGTACTCCTCGGGCCGTACCGCCCTGATCGTGAAGTCCATGGGCTCCAGTCTGCCGCGCGCGGTCATGCGCAGGGGCCCGGGTTCTCCTGGTGAGATCCCGGGCCCCTGCGGCGCGTTCTTCCGGTCAGTGCGCTCCGGCGCCGACCGTCGGCAGGTCGCGGACACCGGCGTCGCCCGCGTCCGCCGTGTAGTCCTCGGGGGAGGTCTCGTCGACGCCCTCGGGGGCCTTGACGGCCTTGAGGACGAAGGTCAGGACGACCGTGACGAGGACGTTGAGCACGAAGGCGGTGAGGCCGATGTAGCCGATCTCGCCGATGCCGGGGATCTCGGCCGCGGAGCCGCCGAAGTGCTTCTGGGTCGGGCTGGCGACGCCGTACGCGGCGGCCGTGCCGTAGACCATGCCGACGGCCCAGCCGGCGAGCAGCGCCCAGCGGTGGAACCAGCGGGTGAAGAGACCGCCGACGAGCGCCGGGAAGGTCTGCAGGATCCAGATGCCGCCGAGCAGCTGGAAGTTGATCGCGACCGTCTTGTCCATGGTGAGGACGAAGACGAGGGCGCCGACCTTCACCAGGAGGGAGACCAGCTTGGAGACCTTGGTCTCCTGGGCCGGGGTGGCGTCCTTCCTGATGAAGTCCTTGTAGATGTTGCGGGTGAAGAGGTTGGCCGCGGCGATCGACATGATCGCGGCGGGGACGAGCGCGCCGATGCCGATCGCGGCGAACGCGACGCCCGCGAACCAGTCCGGGAACATGGTCTCGAAGAGCTGCGGGATGGCGAGCTGGCCGTTCGTCACCTTCACGTCGGCGGCGATCGCCATGAAGCCGAGCAGCGCGAGCAGGCCCAGCATCAGCGAGTACAGCGGCAGGATCGTGGTGTTGCGGCGGATCACGTTGCGGCTCCTGGAGGAGAGCGTCGCCGTGATGGAGTGCGGGTACATGAAGAGCGCGAGCGCCGAGCCGAGCGCGAGCGTCGCGTACGTCCACTGGCCGGCCTCGCCGGGCACGAGCGCGCCCTTCGGCTTGCCGGTGGCCGGGTTGATCGTCTTGTACGCCTCGGCCGCCTTGCCGAAGATCTCGTCGAAGCCGCCCAGCTTGATCGGGATGTAGATGATCGCCACCGCGATGACGATGTAGATCAGGGTGTCCTTGACGAAGGCGATGAGCGCGGGGGCGCGCAGGCCGGACGAGTAGGTGTACGCGGCCAGGACGCCGAAGGCGATGAGCAGCGGCAGGTCCTTCACGAACCAGTTGGTGTTCTCGCCGCCGCCGACGCCCATCACGTCCAGGACGGCCTGGATGCCGACGAGCTGGAGCGCGATGTACGGCATGGTGGCGAGGATGCCGGTGACGGCCACCGCGAGCGACAGGCCCTTGGAACCGAAGCGGCCGCGCACGAAGTCCGAGGTGGTGACGTACCCGTGCTTGTGCGAGACCGACCAGAGGCGCGGCAGGAAGGTGAAGATCAGCGGGTACACGAGGATCGTGTACGGGACGGCGAAGAAGCCGGCCGCGCCCGCCGCGTAGATGGCCGCGGGGACGGCGACGAAGGTGTACGCCGTGTAGAGGTCGCCGCCGAGCAGGAACCAGGTCACCCAGGTGCCGAACGATCTGCCGCCCAGGCCCCATTCGTCGAGGCTGTGTTCGTTCTCGGCCTTGCGCCAGCGCGCGGCGAGGAAGCCCATGACCGTGACGGCCAGGAAGAAGAAGACGAAGACGCCGAGCGCCACGCCGTTCACGCCGTCCTTCATCGCGCGTCACCTCCCTTGCGGGCGCGCTGGTCCCGCTGCCACAGCTTGTACGCGATCATGGTGAGGGCCGTGGAGATCAGCACCCAGAGCATCTGGTACCAGTAGAAGAACGGGATGCCGGCGAAGAGCGGTTCGACCTTCGCGTACGAGCTCACCCAGAGCATCGCCACGAACGGGGCGAACAGGCAGAGCGCGATCACCACCCGCAGGGGTGTGATGGTCGGTTGTTTCCCTTGTGTCACATCTGACGCATCTGGCATGGCGATTCCGTCCCCTCGCTGATCACCTCGGTAATGCTGGGGAAATCTAGGGGACTGCTCCGTCGCTGGGAACCCCTGTCCGCATAACGGAAGCGATTCTTCGGGATCGGCGTGAACCCGTCGTCAGAGCCAGCCTTCTTTCGCCGCCCGTACGCCCGCCTCGAAACGGCTGCGCGCGCCCAGGCGGTTCATCAGCTCCGAGCTCATCCGGCGGACGGTCCGCAGGGAGACGCCGAGCCGTCGGGCCGCGATGTCGTCGGTGCAGCCGATGCCGAGGAGCATCAGCAACTCCCGCTCCTGCGGGGAGAGGTCGTGCGCGTCGCGGCGCGGGGTCTCGCCGAAGGGGGTGCCGGCGTCCCAGAGCCGGTCGAAGAGCACCGCGAGCGCGTGGACCAGGCCGGGGCTGCGCACTTCGAGGGCGCCCGCGCGCCCGTCCTCCGGGTCGACGGGGACGAGCGCGGCCTCGCGGTCGACGACCACCATGAGCATCGGGACGACGGGGACGGTCCGCGCCTCGCCGCCGAGCCCGCAGTACCAGCGCACGTAGTCGACGGTCGGCGGGTCGTTGCGGAAACTTTCCTGGTAGATCGAGCGGATCTTCACCCCGCGTTCCAGGGCGAGCCGGTCGAGCGGCTGGCTCGCGTCCATCGTGTCGGGGAGCTGGGCGCCGCCGGGCAGAAGCGAGAGGCACTCGGCGCGGGCGTTCGCGGCCAGGTCCTCCAGGCGTTCGCGGACCTTGTCGAGTCCGGTGATGCGGTCCACGAGGTCGTGCCGGGCGGCCGGTCCGGGGTGGTCGGCGTACGAGGCGAGGAAGCCGGCCGCCGCCCGGCCGGCCTGCTCGAACCGGCTTCTGTGCCTGCCCAGTTCGGCCTCGGCGCGGGAGAGCAGGAACGAGAAGCCGACGTCCGGGGTGAGGGCTTCGGCCCTGCCGGACGAGTCGTCCACGAGGACGAGCTTGAGGTCCGCGAGCCGGGCGAGCGCCTCGCGGACCTCCGGTTCGGGGCGGCCGAGGCGGGCCGCCACGTCCGTCACGCCGTACTCGGGCCGCTCCAGGAGCAGGCGGTAGACGGCCTCCGCCGACTCCTCCACGCCGAGCGCCTCCAGCATCGCCTGTCTCCCCCTCGTGATCGCGATCGTCGATGCTAGAGGGGAGGAGCGGTCTAGGTCTAGACCAATCGTGGGTCAACTCCGCGATCCGAGGCGGGCGGACGAGGCGGATGGGCGAGGTGGGCGGACGAGGCGGATGGGCGAGGTGGGCGGACGAGGCGGGTGGACGCGTCAGCCCGCCTCGTCCAGCCGCTTCCTCAGCTCCGCGTCCAGGGTCAGCCCCACCGCGCCGAGCGTCTCGTCCAGCTGCGCCGGCGAACTCGCCCCGATCACCGGCAGGACCGGCAGCTCCCCGCCCAGCGCCCAGGCGAGCACCGCCTGGCCGGCGGTCACCCCGAGCTCCGTCGCCACCTCGGCGAGCACCTTCAGGCGCCGCTCGGAACCCGCGTGCCGGTACTGCTCCGGGACCTCCTTGCCCGGATCGGTGTACGCCCCCGTCAGCTGGGTCGTGTACGCGGTGAACGTCAGCTCCGGCCGCGTCCCCAGATAGTCGAGCAGCTCCTCCGAGGCGTGCGGGTTCACTCCGAACTCCGCCCCGGGGCGCGGCCGCAGATAGGTGTACCGCTGCTGCACGGCCGCGTAGTCCGGCACGCCGGCGGCGGCCGCCGCGCCCCGCGACTCCTCGATCCGCCAGGCCGCGAAGTTCGAGCAGCCGGCCCGGCCGATCTTCCCGGCGTCCACCAGCTCGCCGAAGGCGCCCATGGTCTCCGCGACCGGGGTCGACCGGTCGTCGATGTGCGCGTAGTACAGGTCGATCCGGTCCGTGCCCAGGTTCCGCAGGCTCTCCTCCACCTGGCGGCGGATCACCGGCGCCGAGAGGCCCTCCGCGCACTCCGGCCAGGCCGAGCCCGGCGGGTCCGGCAGCGCGCCGACCTTGGTGGCGAGCACCATCTCGTCCCGTACGCCCCGGCTGCGCAGCCACCGGCCGATGAGCAGCTCGCTCTCGGCGCCGGTCGCGCCCGGCTCCCAGAAGGCGTACGTGTTCGCGGTGTCGATGAAGGTGCCGCCGGCCTCGTGGAAGCGGTCGAGGACGGCGAAGGCCGCGGCCTCGTCGATCCGGGTGCCGAACGGCAGGGTGCCCAGGCACAGCGTGGACACGCGCGGGCCCTCGGGGCCGCCCAGGGTCGTGTACTCCATGGCTCTTCCTCTTTCTCGCCGGGGGTCGGAAGCCGTCCCAGACTCGCCCGGCCCGGGGTGCCCTGTCAGCGGTCACCGGTCGGCGCGAACCGCGTGGCCGGTTCGGGCCTGCGTCCGACACCGGTCGCCGTGCGCCGCCGACCTGGGGGTTCCCGGGTGGTGGCACCTTCCTGCCGGGCGGAAGACGCCCCCGTCCCGTACGGGAGACGCCGAACGGCCGCACCGGTGGGGTGCGGCCGTCCGTTGCGTACGGAAGCCCGTACGGGAAGCTTCGTACGGGAAGCCCGTACGGGAAGCTCAGTCGTTGGGGCGCTGGAGGCGCGCCACGAACTTGTACCGGTCGCCGCGGTAGACGGACCGGACCCACTCGACCGGCTCGCCCTGGGCGTCGAGGGAGTGGCGGGAGAGCATCAGCA
This sequence comes from Streptomyces sp. NRRL B-24572, assembly GCF_002156145.1. Lineage (NCBI taxonomy): Bacteria > Bacillati > Actinomycetota > Actinomycetes > Kitasatosporales > Streptomycetaceae > Streptomyces > Streptomyces sp. NRRL B-24572. The sequence goes on from NZ_MWIG01000236.1 coordinate 12,129, forward strand.
TCGGCAGGCCGACGTCCGTGCCGAGCAGCCCGGCCTCGCGCGGGGTGGCGAGGGAGGTCTCGATGGTCTCCTCGGCCTCGGCGAGGTGCACGTCGTAGACCTCGGCGAGGGCCGTGTACAGCGAGGTGTACTTCACGAGCGAGCGGCGCAGGGCGGGGAAGCGCTTCGCCGACAGGTGGGTGGTCTCGATCGCCATCGGCTCGCCGCTCGCGAGGCGCAGGCGCTCGATGCGGAGCACCCGGCCGCCGGTCGAGATGTCGAGCAGTCCGGCGAGGGTGTCGTCGGCCGTGACGTACCCGATGTCGAGGAGCTGCGAGGTGGGCTCCAGGCCCTGGGCCCGCATGTCCTCGGTGTACGAGGTGAGCTGCAGGGCCTGCGAGACCTTGGGCTTGGCCACGAAGGTGCCCTTGCCCTGGATGCGTTCGAGGCGGCCCTCGACGACCAGTTCCTGGAGCGCCTGGCGCACGGTGGTGCGTGAGGTGTCGAACTCGGCGGCGAGCGTCCGCTCCGGCGGGACCGGCGTGCCGGGCGGCAGGGTCTCCGTCATGTCGAGCAAGTGTCGCTTCAGTCGGTAGTACTTGGGCACGCGCGCGGTGCGGGTGGCGACCCCGCCCTCCGTGTCCGTGCTGCCCGCGTCCGTGGCCATGGCCTGCCTTCCCGACTCCTGTGCTGCTGCCGTCACCGGCTCCTCCGAATGTCGCGGCTCACATGGTGGCACGCTTCGTGTGCCATCACGTCTTCTCCTGCCGATATGTGCCGGTTCGGCGAGGAGGAGTCGTCCTGCTGCTTCTTATACACCGAGTGATCCCTCGTTGGTCTAGGCCATTCCGATGGGGAGGTGCGGGCCGCCCGGGGTGTCGCCACCCGTCCGCGGACGCCGTCCGGCGGGGCCCGGCGGGGCGAGGTGTCGGTCCGATAACGGACGTCGTTACCCCTCTTGCGCACCCTTGACACCCAAAAAGGTCTAGGCCAAGCTCCCGGTACTGGTCTAAACCATTAAAGACCAGGTCCCAGCCCCACGAGCATTACCCGACGTATGTCTTCGCGCGGTGGGCAGGGGGGTTGCAGGCATCCCTGAGGAGGGTGGCGTGAAGCGCAAGCTCATCGCGGCGATCGGTGTCGCGGGCATGATGGTCTCCATCGCGGCGTGTGGTGGTTCCGACAAGGGCGGCGACAAGGCCGGCGGCAACGACGCCAAGGAGCTCACCGTCTGGCTGACGGTCGACGCCCAGAACAACTGGCCCGAGCTGGTCAAGGCCGCCGACGACGCGGTGACCAAGAAGCACCCGGGCATCAAGATCAACCACGAGTACTACGGCTGGCCGGACAAGAACACCAAGCTCGACGCGGTGCTCGCCACGGACAAGGCCCCGGATGTTGTCGAAATGGGCAACACCGAGATGATCAGCTACATGGCCAAGGGTGCCTTCGCCGAGGTCGACGCGTCGAAGTTCGAGAACTCCGACAAGTGGCTCGACGCCCTCAAGGACTCGGTCACCTACAACGGCAAGACCTACGGTGTCCCCTACTACGCCGGTGGCCGCGTCGGCACCTGGCGCAAGGACGTCGCCGCCGAGGCCGGCGTCAAGGCCGCCCCGAAGACCTGGGCCGAGCTGACCGCCGCCCTCGACGCCATCCAGAAGAAGAAGGGCGACAAGTTCAGCGCCTGGTACCAGCCGTCGCCGGACTGGTACGCCGCGATGTCCTTCGTCTTCGACGCGGGCGGCTCCATCGCCAAGCAGGACGGCGAGACCTGGAAGGCGAACCTCTCCTCGCCGGAGTCCATCAAGGGCCTCACCGAGTACAAGAAGATCCTCGACAAGTACATGCACGGCGACAAGACGAAGGACGAGTCCGACCGTCCCGTCGTCTTCGGCCAGGGCAAGTCCGCGACGATCTTCGCCGCCGGCTGGGAGGGCGCCACCGCCGCCGACCCGAAGAGCGACAAGGTCGGCGGGCTGAAGGACAAGCTCGAGAACTTCGTGATGCCCGGCCCGTCCGGCAAGCCCCTCCCGGTCTTCCTCGGCGGCTCGGACCTCGCCATCCCGGTCAAGTCCAAGGCGCAGGGCGTCGCCGGCGAGTGGATCGCCGCCTTCACCGGCTCCGAGGGCCAGAAGGGCCTCGTCGCCAAGGGCAACCTGCCCAACAACAAGGCCGACCTCGCCCCGCTGAAGAGCAACCCGGCCACCGCCGTCCCGGCGACCGCCGCCGAGTCGAGCTACTTCGTCCCGACCGCCCCCGGCTGGGGCCAGGTCGAGAAGGCCCAGATCCTCAAGACGATGCTCATCGACATCGCCAAGGGCAAGTCCGTCGAGGAGGCCGCCAAGGCCGCCGACACCGCGATCGACAAGGTCATCAACACCAAGTGACCCATGGGCAGGGCCCCGTCACGGCGACGGGGCCCTGCCGCCCGTACGAGAGGGATCGCTGAGGAGCACGGGATGAGTGCCGCAGACACAACCACCGCGAAGGTGCCGCCGGTGCGGCAATCGCCACCCTCCGGCTCCACGGCCGGCGGACCGGGGAAGCCCGGCAAGAAGTCGGACGGCGGGGCAGGCGTCCCATGGCTGCTTCTCGCACCATGCCTCCTGGTCCTCCTCCTGGTACTGGGCTACCCGCTGGCCCGGCTGGTCGTCCTCTCCTTCCAGAACTTCGGACAGCCCCAGCTGTGGGGCTTCCAGGAAGCGGAGTGGGCCGGCTTCGACAACTTCACCAAGATCCTCGGTGACGGCGAGTTCTGGACCGTCGTGCTGCGCACCGTGCTGTTCGCGGCCGGCGCCGTGATCGTCACCATGGTCCTCGGCATGCTGATCGCCCTCCTGCTCCAGCGCGTCTCGGGCTGGGTCAAGACCCTGATCAACATCGTGCTGGTGGCGAGCTGGGGCATGCCCATCATCGTCGCCACCGCCATCTTCAAGTGGCTCTTCGACGCCGACTACGGCGTGCTCAACTGGCTGCTCAGCCGCATCCCCGGCGTCGACATGATCGGCCACAACTGGTTCGCCAGCGGCCCGCAGGGCCTCGCCGTGATCATGCTCCTCGTCGTCTGGGGCGCCGTCCCCTTCGTCGTCATCACGCTGAGCGCCGGCCTCACGCAGGTGCCCAAGGAGCTCGAAGAGGCCGCCCGCCTCGACGGAGCCGGCGCCTGGGGCGTCTTCCGCTTCGTCACCCTGCCCATCCTCAAGCCCATCATCGTCATGCTGACCACGCTGTCGGTGATCTGGGACATGGGCGTCTTCCCGCAGGTCTACGTGATGCGCAACGGCCACCCGGAGCCCGAGTTCCAGCTCCTCACCACGTACTCCTTCGACCGGGCGTTCGTCGTCAACGACTACGGCACCGGCTCCGCGATCGCGCTCGTCACGGTCCTGCTGCTGCTCGGCGTCGTCGCCGTCTACATGCGCCAGATGCTCAAGATCGGAGACGTGGAGTGAGCGCCGCCAACGCCACGGCAACCCCGGCCAAGTCGCCGGCGCCCGCCGTCACCCACCGCCGCAAGTCCAAGCTCGGCTGGAACCTCCTCGGCCTGCTCGTCGTCCTCACCGCCGGCTTCCCGGTCTACTGGATGATCAACACGGCGTTCAAGCCGGCCAAGGACGCCATCGACCCCGACCCGCACTTCTTCCCGTCGACCTTCACGCTGGAGAACTTCAAGCGCGCCCTCGACATCGCGGACTTCTGGGGACCGGTCCTCCGCAGCCTCGCCGTCTCGCTCGTCGTGGTCGTCATCGGCATCGCGGTCGGCCTGCTCGCCGCCCTCGCGATCTCCCGCTTCTCCTTCCGCGGCCGCAAGGCCGTCATCGTCGGCATCCTCGCCGTCCAGATGGTCCCGCTCGTCGCCATGATCATCCCGGTCTTCCTGCTGCTCAACGACCTCGGGCAGTACGACAAGCTCAGCGGCCTGATCATCACCTACCTGACCTTCATCCTCCCCTTCACGGTGTGGACGCTGCGCGGCTTCATCGTCAACATCCCGAAGGAGCTGGAGGAGGCGGCCATGGTCGACGGCTGCACCCGCACCGGCGCCTTCATCCGGGTGGTCTTCCCGCTGCTCGCGCCGGGCATGGTGGCCACCTCCGTCTACGCCTTCATCCAGGCGTGGAACGAGTACCTCTACGCGCTGATGCTGATGAGCCAGCAGAACCAGACGGCCACTGTCTGGCTCTCCAACTTCATCACCAAGAACGGCACCGAGTACGCGCCGATGATGGCCGGCTCCACCATGATGGCCGTCCCCATCGTGATCCTCTTCCTGCTCGTCCAGCGCAAGATGGCCGCCGGCCTGACCGCCGGCGCGGTGAAGGGATAACGGCTTCCCATGACCACACTCGTACACGGCGCGGACACCCTGACCCGTGACGCGCTCACGGTCCTCCAGCCCGGCTTCGAAGGCACCACCGCCCCCGACTGGCTGCTCCGCCGCATCGGCGAGGGACTGTCCTCGGTCGGCCTCTTCGGCCGGAACATCGCCGGCCCCGAGCAGCTCGCCGCGCTCACCGCGCAGCTGCGCGCCGAGCGGGACGACGTCCTCGTCGCCATCGACGAGGAGGGCGGGGACGTCACCCGCCTGGAGGTCAACCAGGGCTCGTCCTTCCCCGGCAACTACGCCCTCGGTCACGTCGACGACGTCGAGCTCACCCGGGCCGTCGCCCGCGAGCTCGGCCGCCGGCTCGTGCAGTGCGGCGTCGACCTGAACTGGGCGCCCTCGGCGGACGTCAACTCCAACGCCGAGAACCCGGTCATCGGCGTCCGCTCCTTCGGACCGGACCCCGACCTGGTCGCCCGGCACACCGTGGCGTACGTCGACGGCCTCCAGGGCGTCGGGGTCGCGGCCTGCACGAAGCACTTCCCCGGACACGGCGACACCAACGTGGATTCCCACGACGCGCTGCCCCGGATCGATGTGGACCTCGCCACACTGCACGCCCGTGAGCTGGTACCTTTCCGCGCGGCCGTCGCCGCGGGTACCAAAGCGGTCATGAGCGCGCATATTCTGCTCTCCGCGCTCGACCCTCACCGCCCGGCCACCCTGAGCCCGCAGATCCTCACCGGTCTGCTGCGCCAGGAACTGGGCTTCGAGGGGCTGATCGTCACCGACGGCATGGAGATGCAGGCCGTCGCGGCGACGTACGGCATCGAGCGCGGATCCGTCCTCGCGATCGCTGCGGGCGCCGACGCCATCTGTGTCGGCGGCGGGCTGTGCGACGAGGACACCGTGCTGCGGTTGCGCGACGCGCTCGTCCACGCGGTACGGACCGGTGAACTGCCCGAGGAGCGGCTGGCCGACGCCGCGGCGCGCGTGCGCGCCCTGGCGGCCTGGACCCAGGCGCACCGGGCCAGGGGGGCTGGATCGGTGCCGGGCGCGGCAGTGCAGGAGGGGACCGCGCCCGGCGCCGACATCGGACTCGTGGCGGCCCGCAGGGCCCTGAAGGTGACCAGGGGGGAGCGGCCTCACACGCCGATGACCAGCGCTCCCTACGTGGCCTCCTTCACCCCGGTCGTGAACTTCGCGGTCGGTGACGAGACGCCCTGGGGCATCGCGGCCGAGCTGGAGCGCCTGCTGCCCGGCACGGAGACCGGCTCCTACGACGAGCCGTCCGTGGACGCCGTCCTCGCCGCCGCGGGGGAGCGGCGGATCGTCGCGGTCGTACGGGACGCCCACCGGCACCCGTGGATGACCGAGGCCCTGGACGGCCTCCTCGCCGTCCGCCCCGACACCGTCGTGGTCGAGATGGGCCTCGACGAGGCGGAGCCCCGCGGGGCCCTGCACATCGCCACGCACGGCGCGGCCCGGGTCTGCGGCCGCGCGGCGGCGGAGGCCGTGGTCGGCACCGGCGCCTGAGGGCCTTCCACACGGGCTTGCGCCCCGGGCCATGAGCCCCGAGTTACGGGCCCTGGGTCCGGGCCCCGGGCTCCGGGCTCCGGGCTCCGGGCTCCGGGCTCCGGGCTCCGGGCTCCGGGCCCCGGGCCTCAGGCCCCGAGTTACGGACCCCCAGGTGCGGGGCCCTTGCCGTACGTCTTAGATGCCCTGCCAGGAGGGCTTGTTCGCGTAGGTGTGGCGGAAGTAGTCCGCGAGCTTCAGCTTGGAGGCGGCCGCCTCGTCCACGACGACCGTGGCGTGC
>NZ_MWIG01000237.1:0-17661 GCF_002156145.1 Streptomyces sp. NRRL B-24572
TCGCCCTGCTCGGCGACTTCGGACGTCCGGTCCTCGCCTACTCCGGCGCCCAGTCGGCCCTCACCCCGCTCCTGCGGGCCGCGCCGCTCCACCTCGTCACCGAGAGCACCGCACCCCGGGCCTTCCGGCGCTCCCCGGACCGCCCCGTCCCGCACAACCTCTACCTGCGCCCCGGCCGCGCCCTCGCCGCCGCCCCGGGAGCCGACGACCCCCGGGACATCGGCTTCCGCTTCGGGCCCGCCCCGGCCGGCGGCACCCCGGTCACGACCTCGACCGTCCGCTACCCGGCGGCCCGCTACACCTTCACCTGGTCCGCCGCCGACCACGCCTGGCGGGTCGCCATGGACGGCCGCGGGGCCCGCGCCACCGACACGGGACCGCTCACCCCCGAGACGGTCGTCGTCCAGCGCGTCACGGTCCGCCCCTCCCGCTTCCACGACCGGTTCGGCTCCGTCTCCCCGTACAGCCAGACCGTCGGCAGCGGCACCGCCCTCGTCCTGCGCGACGGACGCGCCCACGAGGCCCACTGGTCCCGTCCCTCGGCGACCTCCGGCACCACCTTCACCACCCCGGCCGGAAAGCCCCTGCCCTTCGCCCCGGGCCAGACCTGGATCGTCCTGGCCCCGCGCGGATAGGACCGTCCTGCCGATCAGGAGGTGGTGCCCGGCGGGCGGGGGCGTGGAGCGGGCGGTACGGTGCTGTCCGCGGCCGCCATCCCGATCGTCACCACGATCAGCACGATCAGACCGAACCAGAGCCAGCCGCTGCTGCCGAGCGCCACCGTGTAGGTCGTCGTCAGCACCAGCGCGGCGCAGGTGAGCACCGCCATCGTCTTCGTGGGACCGGACATCAGTCCGCCCTCCTTCCGACCGGGGCCGCGGAAGCCGTACAGCCCATCGTGACCCCGCGAGAGGGGCGCGCGCTACTCCCCGGACGCTCCGGCGTGCGCCGGGACGCGAACGGGCCCGGCGCCGCAAGCGGCACCGGGCCCGGAAGGGGACCGTGGATCCAAAATCCTGGATTCGGATCCAACATCCTGGATCCAACATCCTGGATCCAACATCCTGGATCCAACATCCTGGATCCAACATCCTGGATCCGGATTCAGGATGTTGGATCCGGAGCGTCAGCGGCTCCGCGTCTGCAGGCTCGCCAGATACGCGTTGTACGCCTCCAGCTCCTTGTCGCCGTCCCGGTCGGCGGCCCGGTCCTTGCGGATCGCCTGCCGCTGCTCGGAGTGGTACCACTGGTAGACCAGCGCGATCAGGACGAGGACGGACGGGATCTCGCTGAACGCCCAGGCGATGCCGCCCGCCGCGTTCTGGTCGGTGAGGGCGTCGATCCCGAGCGAGGCCGGCGGGTTCTTGTACGACTCCACCAGCGGCTGGGTCGCCATCATCATCGCGATGCCGAAGAACGCGTGGAACGGCATGCCGGCGAACAGCTCCAGCATCCGCATCACGTACCCCGGCCGGTGCGGGCCCGGGTCCACGCCCATGATCGGCCAGAAGAAGACCAGGCCCACCATCAGGAAGTGCACCATCATGCCGATGTGCCCCGCCTTCGAGCCCATCAGGAAGTCGAAGAGCGGCGAGAAGTACAGCGCGTAGAGGCTCGCGATGAACATGGAGATGGTGAACGCCGGGTGCGTGATCACCCTCATGTACCGGCTGTGCAGCAGCTTCAGGAGCAGTTCGCGCGGCCCGAGCGAGCCCCGGCCCGCCACCGGCAGCGCCCGCAGCGCGAGCGTCACCGGCGCGCCGAGCAGCAGCAGGATCGGCGACAGCATGGAGATCACCATGTGCTGCACCATGTGCACGCTGAACATGACCATGCCGTAGTCGTTGAGCTTGGTGCACATCACGAGGGCGACGGTCAGCACGCCGACCGTGAAGAACACCGTCCGGCTGATCGGCCACGCGTCACCGCGCCGCCGCAGCCGCGCCACGCCCCATCCGTACAGACCGAGTGCCGCGAGGCAGCCGATCAGGAAGAAGAGGTCGGGAGAGAACTCGAGGCCCCGCCCCAGCGTGAACGGCGGCAGATCCATCGTCATGCCGTGCCCGCTGTGATCCATCCGTACACTCCTGGAGCCCGATTCGCGCTTGTTGTCCGCACCAGACTAGAACCGCCCCCGGCCGCGACTGCGACCGGGGGCGGATGTGGCGTACGGGAGTCGTCAGAGCACGCACTCCGCCTCGTCGTACCGGTCGGCCGGGACGGTCTTGAGGGTCTCCACGGCCTGGGCCAGCGGGACCATCGTGATCTCCGTGCCGCGCAGCGCGGTCAGCATGCCGAACTCGCCGCGGTGCGCCGCCTCGACGGCGTGCCAGCCGAAACGGGTCGCGAGGACGCGGTCGTACGCGGTCGGGGTGCCGCCGCGCTGGACGTGACCCAGGATGACCGGGCGGGCCTCCTTGCCGAGGCGCCGCTCCAGCTCGACGGAGAGCTGGTTGGCGATGCCGGTGAAGCGCTCGTGGCCGTAGATGTCGGTGCCGGCGGTCTTGAAGTCCATCGACCCCTCGCGCGGCTTCGCGCCCTCGGCGACGACCACGATCGCGAACCGCTTGCCGGCCTCGAAGCGCTCGCCGACCCGGGCGGTCAGCTCGTCCATGTCGAAGGGGCGCTCCGGGACGACCACGGCGTGCGCGCCGGCGGCCATGCCGGAGTGCAGTGCTATCCAGCCGGTGTGGCGGCCCATGACCTCGACGACGAGGACCCGCTGGTGGGACTCGGCGGTGGTCTTCAGCCGGTCGAGGGCCTCGGTGGCGACGGTGACGGCCGTGTCGAAGCCGAAGGTGACGTCGGTGGAGGCGATGTCGTTGTCGATCGTCTTCGGGACGCCGACGATCGGGAGCCCCGCCTCGGAGAGCAGGTTCGCCGCCTTGAGGGTGCCCTCGCCGCCGATCGGGATGATGGCGTCGAGACCGAGGTCGGCGACGTGGCCCTTGGCGCGCTCGACGCCGCCGACCAGGTGCGCGGGCTGGACCCGCGAGGAGCCGAGGATGGTGCCGCCCCGGGCCAGGATGCCGCCCACCGCGTCGAGATCGAGCTTGCGGTAGTCGCACTCCAGGAGGCCCTTCCACCCGTCGTGGAAGCCGATGACCTCGTCGCCGTGGTCGACGACGGCGCGGTGCACGACGGAACGGATGACAGCGTTCAGACCGGGGCAGTCTCCGCCGGAGGTGAGTACGCCAATGCGCATAGCCCAAAAACCTTTGCAACGTGGGCCGACTCCCGGACCACGTCGTCCGGCTGGATCCCCGCCACCCTATCGCCGCAGGGTGGCGGGGCCGAACCGGATGTCCGCACAGTGGACAACGTACGTTCGTACGAGGGACCAACGGCGGTGCGCGGGCTGACTCAGGCGGGCTGGGTCGCCGCCGCGATGCGCTCGGCGCGCAGCGCCTCGTACCACCGGTCGTCGGTCGGCGGCAGCGCGTTCACGTCGAGGGCCAGCTTCAGGAGCAGGTCCGCGATCTGCGGGTTCCGCGCCATGACGGGGCCGTGCATGTACGTGCCGAAGACGGTGTCGTTGTACGCGCCCTCGGTGCCGTCGCCGGTCCCGTTGCCGTTGCCGAAGACGGTCCGGGCGAACGGCCGGGCCGTCGGGCCGAGGTGGGTGATGCCCTGGTGGTTCTCGAAACCGGTCAGCTGGGGGAGGCCGAGGCGCGGGTCGATGTCCGCGAGGACGTCGCCGACGCAGCGGGCGCCCTCGCCGCGGGTCGAGATCACGTCGATGAGCCCGAGGCCGGGCTCGCGCTCGCCGAGGTCGTTGATGAACTCGTGGCCCAGGATCTGGTACCCGGCGCAGACCGAGAAGATGATCGCGCCGTTGGAGGCGGCCCGGCTCAGGCCGCCGTCCCGCCGCAGCCGCTCGGCCGCGAGCCGCTGCGGACGGTCCTCGCCGCCGCCGATCAGGTAGATGTCGCCCGAGGTCGGCACCGGCTGGTCGCTGCGGACGTCGACGCGCTCGACGCTGAGGCCGCGCTGTTCGGCACGGCGCTGGACGACGAGGACGTTGCCCTGGTCGCCGTAGGTGCTGAGCAGGTCCGGGTAGACCCAGACCAGGCGCAGGCTGCTGTCACTCATGCTGCAAGTCCTCTACGGGTCAGTTGCCGACGCGGCGGCGGACGTCCTGGAAGGCGGTGTAGTTGGCGATCAGCTCGATCTGCCCGGGCGGGGCCATCGCGACGGCCTCGTCGAGGGTCTCGCAGACGCGGAAGTCCACGCCCGCGACCTCCAGGCGGACGGCGAGGTCCAGCTTCCGGTCGCCGATCACCATGATCGGGTGGCCGGCGAGCCGGCCGTAGTCCACGTCCCACAGCCAGGAGGTGTCCGTGCCGTCGGCGCCGCGCGCGTTGACGGAGAGGATCACCGGGGCGGGCGGCCCGTCGATGAGGGAAAACGTTTCGAGCCAGCCGGCCGGGTTCTTCGCGAGGAGCAGACGCAGGTCGCGGTTCTGGAAGGAGACCACGTCGTAGCGTCCGGCGACGGCCTGCACCTGGTACATGCGCTCCAGGGCCACCTGCGGCGGCACCCCGAAGACCGCGGCGACGGCGGCCGAGGTGGCGGCGTTCGCCTTGTTGGCGCGGCCGGGCAGCTGGAGGCGGATCGGCCAGGCCGAACCGTGCGGGTCGAGCACGTGGTCGCCGCTGAGCGCCCAGCTCGGCGCGGGACGGCGGAAGCCGCACTCGCCGCAGAACCAGTCGTCGCCCGGACGCTGCATCACACCGCCGCAGGCGGGGCACGACCAGGCGTCGTCCTTCCACTCCTGGCCGGCGGCGACCCACACCACGTTCGGGGAGGAGGAGGCGGCCCACACGATGAGCGGGTCGTCGGCGTTGGCGATGACCACGGCCTTGGTGCCGTTGAGGCCCTCGCGCCACTTCTCGGCGAGCATCCGGGTCTCGGCCGCGCGGTCCAGCTGGTCGCGGGAGAGGTTGAGCAGCGCGATCGCCTTGGGCGTGGTGTCCCGGGCGACGCCGGCGAGGTACTTCTCGTCGACCTCGATCACACCGAACTTGGAGTCCGTGCCGCCGGCCAGCGCCGAGGTGATGCCGGCGGGCATGTTGGCGCCGAGCGCGTTGGAGACCACGGGACCGGCGGCGCGCAGGGCCTCCGCGATCAGCCGGGTCGTGGTGGTCTTGCCGTTGGTCGCCGACACCAGGACGACGTCCAGATGCTGCGCGAGCCGACCGAGCAGGTCGGGGTCGAGCTTCAGCGCCACCCGGCCGCCGATCACCGATCCGCTGCCGCGTCCCGCCGCACGCGACACCGCGGCCGCGGCCTTGCCCGCCGTCACGGCCAGCTTGGCGCGCGGCGACAGCGGCTCTGGATTACCGGGGTGTCCTGACATCGTTCTTGTTCCTCCTTGCGTCGGTCCGGGCTCAGCCTATCGAGATCCGGCCAGCAGCCCGAACAGCGGCACCGCCGAGCGGCCGCACGAAACAGGGAGGTCACAGTGGACCGTACCCTTACGGCCATGCGAAACCGCCCCATCCCCGGCAGTTCCGGTCTCGTCCGAGCGATGACGCTCCTCGGCGACCCCGTGCTGCACACCCCCTGCGCGCCCGTCACCGATTTCGGGCCCGAACTGGCCCGGCTCGTCGAGGACATGTTCGCCACGATGTACGCGGCGAACGGCGTGGGTCTGGCGGCGAACCAGGTCGGCACGGGCCTGCGGGTCTTCGTGTACGACTGCCCCGACGACGAGGAGATCCGCCACCTCGGTCATGTGGTGAACCCGCGCCTCGTGGAGGCGGACGGCGACGTGATCCGGGGCCCCGAGGGCTGTCTCTCCCTGCCGGGCCTCGAGGCGCCGACGCCCCGCTTCGACCGCGCGGTGGTGGAGGGCGTCCGCCTCGACGGCACTCCGATACGGGTCGAGGGGACGGGTTTCTTCGCCCGCTGCCTCCAGCACGAGACGGACCACCTGGAGGGCGGGGTCTACGCGGACCACGTCACGGGGTGGCGCAAGTCACGTCTCCTGCGCACGATCCGCAAGCAGTCGTGGGGGAGCGGGGCGTCCCTGCTGGAGGCCTGAGGTCGCCCGGGGCCGTCTCAGAAGCCCGGCCCGCCCGGGCGGTCGTCGGCCTCGGCGAGGCGGCCCCACAGAAGGTCCGCCAGGCTCTTGACGAGGTCCGCGCGGGAGCAGGGGCGCTCGCCGAGCCACCAGTCGCCGGCCGCGTGCATCATGCCGACGATGCCGTGCCCCCAGATCCGGGCCTGGGCCTCGGCGGCCGGTCCCAGGTCGACGCGCTCGGCGATGACCTGGCCGAGCTCCTCGCCCATGCGCCGGAGCAGCGGGGCCGAGTGGCGGCCGACGTCGAAGCCCTGCTCGGCCTGGTGCGGCTCCTCCGCCGGGTGCATGAGGAAGCGGTAGACCTGGGGCATCGCCTCGATGGACGCCAGGTAGGTGTCGAGGGTGGACTCGACGCGGCGGCGCCGGTCCGCGGGCGCGTCGAGCGAGGCCCGGAGCGAGGCGAGGAGCGCGTCGGTGTGCCGGGTGGCGAGGGCTCGGTAGAGCCCGCCCTTGTCGCCGAAGTGGCGGTAGAGGATCGGCTTGGTGATGCCCGCCTCGGCCGCGATCGCGTTCATGGACGCCTGGGGGCCGTCCCGGAGCACCACCCGGTCCGCCGCCTCCAGCAGTTCGCGGCGCCGCTGCTCGGCGGGCGTCTGCTGGTCGGTGGTCCGGTCTGCGATGTCCATGTGCGTGTCTCCCCGCCCGTGCGATTCGTGAGGCTGTCGCAACGTAACACCCGGCCGGGATCCGGTGTCGGTCGGGCCGAACCGCTCCACCGCTGGTTGACAGCTCCTACCCACCGGTAACAGACTGCTGTTACCGCAAGTAACGTCATGCTGGGAGGGAACATGGGCGAGTTCACGCTCGAACTCAACGAGGACCAGAAGCAGGTCCGCGACTGGCTCCACGGCTTCGCCGCCGATGTGATGCGCCCCGCGGCCGCCGAATGGGACGAGCGTGAGGAGACCCCCTGGCCGATCATCCAGGAAGCGGCCAAGATCGGCATCTACTCCCTCGACTTCTACGCCCAGCAGTTCTTCGACCCGACCGGCCTCGGCATCCCGATGGCGATGGAGGAGCTGTTCTGGGGCGACGCCGGCATCGCCCTCTCCATCGTCGGCACCGGCCTCGCCGCCGTCGGCGTCCTCGCCAACGGCACCGAGGAGCAGATCGGCACCTGGGTCCCGCAGATGTACGGCGACGCGAACGACGTCAAGGTCGCCGCCTTCTGCTCCTCCGAGCCCGACGCCGGCTCCGACGTCGCCTCCATGCGCACCCGCGCCGTGTACGACGAGGCCAAGGACGAGTGGGTCCTCAACGGCACCAAGACCTGGGCGACCAACGGCGGCATCGCCAACGTCCACGTCGTCGTCGCCGTCGTCGACGCCGAGCTCGGCTCCAAGGGCCACGCCTCCTTCATCGTGCCGCCGAACACCCCCGGCCTCTCCCAGGGCCAGAAGTTCCAGAAGCACGGCATCCGCGCCTCCCACACCGCCGAGGTCGTCCTGGAGGACGTCCGCGTTCCCGGCCACTGCCTCCTCGGCGGCAAGGACAAGCTGGACGAGCGCCTCGCCCGCGCCCGGGAGAAGGCCAAGGCGGGCGGCAAGGGGGCACCTCCCAGCGGTAGCTGGGGGAGCGTGAAGAACGCCGCCATGGCCACCTTCGAGGCCTCCCGCCCGGCCGTCGGCGCCATGGCCGTCGGCACCGCCCGCGCCGCGTACGAGGTCGCCCTCGACTACGCCAAGACCCGCGTCCAGTTCGGCCGCCCGATCATCGAGAACCAGGGCGTCGCCTTCCAGCTCGCCGACATGGCCACCCAGATCGACGCCGCCCGCCTCCTCGTCTGGCGCGCCTCCTGGATGGCCACCGCCGGCAAGCCCTTCACGGCGGCCGAGGGCTCCATGTCCAAGCTGTACGCGAGCGAGGTCGCCAAGAAGGTCACCGCCCAGGCCATCCAGATCCTCGGCGGCAACGGCTACACCCGCGAGTACCCGGTGGAGCGCATGCACCGCGACGCCGCCATCTACACCATCTTCGAGGGCACGAGCGAGATCCAGCGCATGGTGATCAGCCGCGCGCTCGCGAAGTAGCCGTCGGCGCTCACACCAGGCAGAACTCGTTGCCCTCCGGGTCCTGGAGGACCACCGCGTAGTAGTCCATGCCGTTCGGCTCGTCCATCGCGTAGAGGACGGTCGCGCCGAGCGCCGTCAGCCGGGCCACCTCGCCGTCCACGCGCTCGCGCCGGACGGCGAGGGGGACCTCGCGGCCGCCGCCGACCCTGAGGTCGAGGTGGACGCGGTTCTTGACGGTCTTCGGCTCCGGGACGTGCTGGAACCAGACGCGGGGCCCCACGCCCTTCGGGTCGACGATGGACTCCGGGAGCTCCCCGGCGTCCTCGCCCAGCTCGTCCTCCGGCACGCCGATCGCCTCCCAGTACGCCCGCCAGGTGGCGTGCCCGGCGGGCGGCGGATCGGGGACGTACCGCAGGGCGTCCAGCCAGAAGGGCACCAGGCGCTGGGGGTCGGCGCAGTCGATGGTCAGTTGCAGAGTCAGCTCGGGTCGCTCCATGGGAACGAGCCTCGCAGACGCCACTGACAACGACGGAGCCGACGGGCGATTCGAGCCAACAGGCCGGATATGGGCGGGTGTTCGACCCCTACTCGCCTGTGCGTTACTTCCTGGGGAAGAATCACCAGGCCGGTGACGATCAAGGGGGAACCGATCATGACCACCACCCGGACCGAGGCACCCGAACTCGCGGGACTTCCGCTCCTCGGCTCCATGTTCGACCTCAAGAACGACGCGCTGGGCACCTTCCTGCGCGCCCGGCGCGACCACGGCGACGTCGTGAAGATCACCGCAGGACCGCCCGGGATCCGCTCCACCATCTATGCCGTCTTCTCCGCCGAGGGCGCCCAGCAGGTCCTCGCCGGGGAGTCGGCGAACTTCCGCAAGGACAACACCTTCTACCAGGAGATCCGCGAGTCCTTCGGCAACGGCCTGCTCACCAGCCAGGACGAGGACTACCTCCGCCAGCGCCGGCTCGTCCAGCCCCTCTTCACCAAGCGCCGCGTCGACGGCTACGCCGAGGCCGTCGCCGCCGAGGTCACCACCCTCACCGGCGAGTGGCAGGACGCCGGCGCCGAGACCGTCGACGTCCTCCACGAGATGACCCGCTTCGCCCTGCGCGCGGTCGCCCGCATCCTCTTCGGCACCGACGTCGACACGGCCGTCGAGATCGTCGAGCGCAGCTTCCCCGAGCTCAACGCCTACGTGCTGAGCCGTGGCTACGCCCCGCTCAGGGTGCCCCGCGACTGGCCCACCCCGGGCAACCGCAAGGCCGCCGCCGTCCACCGGGCGCTGTACGAGGTCTGCGACCGGATCATCGCCGAGCGACGCGCCTCCGGCCGGGCCTCCGCCGAGGGCGACGACCTCCTCACCCTGCTCGTCGAGGCCGAGAGCGCCGAGGACGGCAGCTTCGACGCCACCGAGCTGCGCGAGCAGGTCCTCGTCTTCCTGCTCGCCGGACACGAGACCACCGCCACCTCCCTCGGCTTCGCCCTCCACCTCCTCGCCAAGCACCCGGAGGTGCTGAAGCGGGCCCACGAGGAGGTCGACCGGGTCCTCGGCGGCCGCACTCCCGGCGCCGCCGACCTCGACGCGCTGCCCTACGTCACCCGCGTCCTCAAGGAGACCATGCGTCTCTTCCCCGCGGCCCCGGCCATCGGCCGCCGCGCCGTCGAAGCCACCGTGATCGACGGCGTCGCCGTCCCGGCCGGGGCGGACGTCGTCGTCGCCTCCTGGGTCACCCACCGGCACCCCGCCTACTGGGAGGACCCGGAGCGCTTCGACCCCGACCGCTTCACGCCCGAGGCGGAGGCGGCCCGCCCCCGGTACGCCTGGTACCCCTTCGGCGGCGGCCCGCGCGCCTGCATCGGCCAGCACTTCTCGATGCTGGAGTCGGTGATCGCCCTGGCGATGCTCCTCCAGAAGTACGGCCTCGAAGCCGTCGACACCGAGATCCCCGTCGGCTCCGCGATCACGCTCTACGCGACGGGCCCGGCCCGCTGCCGCCTGCTGCCGCGCTGAGGGAGGCGGGAGCGACCCTACGCGGGGCCGCTCCCGTCCCTCCCCCTACGGCCCGGTCGCGACGACGACCGTCGCCCACCACTCCTCGGAGGTGACGACCCGCGGCACCAGACCGGCCCCGGCCATCACCGCGAGCGCCGTCTCCGCCTGCCGCTCGCTCGTCTCCACCAGCAGGTGCCCGCCCGGCGCCAGCCACTCCGGCGCCTCGGCGGCGACCCGCCGCATGACGTCGAGCCCGTCCGCGCCGCCGTCGAGCGTGACGTGCGGCTCGTGGTCGCGGGCCTCGGGCGGCAGCAGCCCCATCTCCTCGGTCGGCACGTACGGCACGTTGGCGACCAGCACCTCGACCCGGCCCCGCAGCTCCCGCGGCAGCGGCGCGAAGAGGTCCCCCTCGTACACCCGGCCGCCGCGCGGCTCGACGTTCCGCCGGGCGCAGCGCACCGCCGCCGGCTCGATGTCCGAGGCGTGCACCTCCGCGCCCTCGACCCCGGCGAGCAGCACCGCGCCCGCCGCGCCGGAGCCGCAGCACAGGTCGACGCAGACGGCGCCCGGCCGGGCCAGCGCCACCGCCTGGCCGACGAGGAACTCCGTACGCCGCCGGGGCACGAAGACCCCGCCGTCGACCTCGATCCGCAGCCCGGCGAACTCGGCCCAGCCCACGACGTGCTCCAGGGGCAGACCGGAGGCCCGCCGCTCGACCATGAGGTCGAGCTCGGCGGGCCCGGCGGCGGCCGCGAGGATCATCTCCGCCTCTTCTTCGGCGAAGACGCACCCGGCGGCCCGCAGCCGTTCGACGACCCCCGGGTCAGACAAGCTGCGCCTCGATCGCCGCCACGACCTCGGGGGCCTCCGGCTCGGTGCGCGGACGGAAACGGGTGACCGCGCCGTCACGGCCGATCAGGAACTTCTCGAAGTTCCACTGCACGTCACCGGCCTCGCCCTCGGCGTCGGCGACCTTCACCAGCTCGGAATAGAGCGGGTGACGTCCGTCACCGTTGACGTCCGTCTTCTCCAGAAGCGGGAAGGACACGCCGTACGTCGCGGAACAGAAGGTCGCGATCTCCTCGGCGCTGCCCGGCTCCTGCCCGGCGAACTGGTTGCAGGGCACGCCGAGCACCGTGAAGCCGCGCTCCCCGTACTCCTTCTGCAGCCGCTCCAGACCCGCGTACTGCGGGGTGAGGCCGCACTTGGAGGCGACGTTCACGACCAGGACGGCCCGGTCCCGGTAGTCGGCGAGGGAGACCGGCTCGCCGGTCAGGGTCTTCAGGGGGATGTCGTACAGGCTCATGTGCTGCTCCTCGTCGGAATGGGGTTTGATCTCAGCATGGGAGACGAACCACTGGCAATCGCGATCGATTCCACACCGGAGCCGGGACCCCGCCGCGTCCACTGCCGCCTCTGCGGCCGCCCCCTGACCGGCGCCGACTCCCGCCGCACGGGCCTGGGCCCCACCTGCGACGCCAAACTCCACCCCCCGGCCCCGGACATCCGCACCCGCCGCCACGAGGTGGAACAGGACACCCTGCCGGGCCTCGACGACGATCAGTAGGTCCCGAGCCCGGCGACGCTACCAGGCGGCAAATCGATCGCCCACGGGAATTCGGGTCGGCCACAGTGGGCCGCGATGAGACCGAAACCCGAGCAACCGGAGCCCTGAACCATGTCCACCCTGCGCGTCACCGCCGAAGTCCTCACCGTCCATCCGCACCCCAATGCCGACGCCTTGGAGCTCGCCCAGGTCGGGCTCTACCGGGCCGTCGTCGCCAAGGGGGTCTACGAGACGGGTGATGTCGCCGTCTACATCCCCGAGCAGGCCGTGCTGCCCCTCCCGCTCGTCGAGGAGCTGGGGCTCACCGGGCGGCTCGCCGGAGGGAACTCGGACCGGGTGAAGGCGGTGCGGCTGCGCGGGGAGTTGTCGCAGGGGATCGTGTGCCGGCCCGGCGCGCTCGCCGGTACCGATCTGGCGCGGGCGGCCGCCGACGGGGTCGACTTCGCGGAGGTGCTGGGCATCACCAAGTGGGTGCCGCCGATACCGCCGACGATGAACGGGGACGTCGAGACCGCGCCCGATCTGCTGCCCTGGGTCGACATCGAGAACCTGCAGCGCTACCCCGACGTCTTCGAGCCCGGCGAGCCCGTCGTCCTCACGGAGAAGCTCCACGGCACCGCCTGCCTGCTGACCTTCCACGCCGAGGAGGGCCGCGTCCAGGTCTCCTCCAAGGGGTTCGGGGCAAAGGGCCTCGCCCTCCAGGAGGATCCGCGCAACCTGTACTGGCGCGCCGTCCACGGGCACGGGCTCGCCGCCGTCGCCGAGCGGCTCGCCGAGCGCCTCGGCGCCCGCCGGGTGGGGCTCTTCGGCGAGGTGTACGGCTCCGGGGTGCAGGACCTCGCCTACGGCGCCGACGCCCGCTCCGAGACCGTCGGATACGCGCTGTTCGACGTGTCCGCCGAGATCGACGGACACGTCCGGTGGCTCGACCCGGAGGCCGTGCTCGAAGCCGGTGAGGTGGCGCTCGTACCGCGGCTGTACTCCGGGCCGTACGACCTCGACACCGTCCTCGCGCACGCCAGCGGCCGCGAGACCGTCTCCGGACGGGAGACGCACCTGCGGGAGGGCGTCGTCATCCGGTCCGCGACCGAGCGGTACAGCCCGGTCACCGGTGGCCGGGCCATCGCCAAGGCCGTCAGCCCGGCCTACCTGACCCGCAAGGGCGGCACCGAGTTCGAGTGACCCCGGCCGGGGTCAGAGCTTTCGGAACAGGCCCTCCTGGACCACCGACACCAGGAGCCTGCCCTCGCGGTCGTAGATGCGGCCGCGGGCCAGGCCCCGGCCGCCCGTCGCGATGGGGGACTCCTGGTCGTACAGGAACCACTCGTCCGCCCGGAACGGCCGGTGGAACCACATCGCGTGGTCCAGGGAGGCCATGTCGAAGCCCCGCGGGCCCCAGAGGGGTTCGACCGGGATGCGGACCGCGTCCAGGAGCGTCATGTCCGAGGCGTACGTCAGCGCGCACGTGTGGACCAGCGGGTCGTCGCCCAGCGGGCCGACCGCCCGCATCCACACCGCGGAGCGCGGGTCCGCGCCCTTGACCTCCTCGTGCGTCCAGCGCAGCCGGTCCACGTACCGGATGTCGAAGGGCTGCCGGCGGGCCATCCGCTCCAGGGCCTCCGGCAGCGTCCCCAGGTGCTCGCGGATCTCGTCCGGCAGGTTCGGCAGGGTCTCCGGGTCCGTCAGGTGCCGCGGCGGCAGCTGGTGCTCGAAGGCGCCCTCCTCCGGCTTGTGGAAGGAAGCCGTCAGATTGAAGATCGTCCGCCCCTCCTGGATCGCCGTGACCCGGCGGGTCGTGAACGAGCGGCCGTCGCGCACCCGCTCCACCTGGTACACGATCGGCACCCCGGGCCGGCCGGGGCGCAGGAAGTAGGCGTGCAGCGAGTGCACCGGCCGGTCGCCCTCCGTGGTGCGGCCGGCCGCCACCAGGGCCTGCCCGGCGACCTGTCCGCCGAAGACCCGTTGCAGCGACTCCTGCGGGCTGCGCCCACGGAAGATGTTCACCTCGATCTGCTCCAGGTCGAGCAGGTCCACGAGCCTCTCGGCGGGGTTGGTCACCACAGGTCTCCTCTACAGCTGTCCGACGGACGTCACGCGGACCACGGCCCGGCCCTCCTCGTCGGAGGCCGCGAGATCCACCTCCGCGCTGATGCCCCAGTCATGGTCGCCGTTCGGGTCGGCGAAGGTCTGCCGGACGCGCCACAGGCCGTGTGCCGCGTCCTCCTCGATCGCGAGCAGCTTCGGGCCGCGCGCGTCCGGGCCCGTACCCAGGTCGTCGTACTCGTCCCAGTACGCGTCCATCGCCTCGCCCCACGCGTCCGCGTCCCAGCCGGAGTCCGCGTCAAGATCGCCGAGCGCGTCGACGTTGTCGAGGGCGGCCAGCTCCACCCGGCGGAACATGGCGTTGCGCACCAGGACCCGGAAGGCGCGGGCGTTCGCCGTGACCGGCTTGACCTGGTCGGCCTTCTCCTGGGCCTCCTCGGCCGTCTGGATCTCCGGGTTGGCCAGCTGCTCCCACTCGTCGAGCAGCGAGGAGTCCACCTGGCGCACCATCTCGCCCAGCCAGGCGATCAGGTCCTCCAGGTCCTCGGTCTTCAGGTCGTCCGGGATGGTGTGGTCGAGCGCCTTGTACGCGCTCGCCAGGTACCGCAGGACGATGCCCTCGGTCCGCGCCAGCTCGTACCAGGAGGTGAACTCCGTGAACGTCAGGGCCCGTTCGTACATGTCACGGATGACCGACTTCGGCGACACCGGGTGGTCGCCGACCCACGGGTGCGACTTCCGGTAGACGTTGTACGCGTGCCAGAGCAGCTCCTCCAGCGGCTTCGGGTACGAGATGTCCTGGAGCCGCTCCATCCGCTCCTCGTACTCGACGCCGTCCGCCTTCATCTGCCCCACGGCCTCCCCGCGCGCCTTGTTCTGCATGGCGGCGAGGATCTGACGCGGGTCGTCGAGCGTCGACTCGACGACGGACACCATGTCCAGGGCGTACGAGGGGGACTCGGGGTCCAGCAGGTCGAAGGCGGCGAGCGCGAACGTCGACAGCGGCTGGTTGAGCGCGAAGTCCTGCTGGAGGTCGACCGTCAGGCGGATCGTGCGGCCCTCGGCGTCCGGCTCGTCCAGCTGCTCCACCACACCGCCGTCGAGCAGCGAGCGGTAGATCGCGATGGCCCGGCGGATGTGCCGCAGCTGCGCCTTGCGCGGCTCGTGGTTGTCCTCCAGGAGCTTGCGCATCGCCTCGAAGGCGTTGCCCGGACGGGCGATCACCGACAGCAGCATGATGTTGGTGACCTTGAAGCGGGAGGTCAGCGGCTCCGGCTCGGCCTCGATCAGCTTCTCGAAGGTCGATTCGCTCCAGGCGACGAAGCCCTCGGGGGCCTTCTTGCGGACCACCTTGCGGCGCTTCTTCGGGTCGTCCCCGGCCTTCGCGAGCGCCTTCTCGTTCTCGATGACGTGCTCGGGGGCCTGCGCCACCACGAAGCCGGCGGTGTCGAAGCCGGCCCGGCCGGCGCGGCCCGCGATCTGGTGGAACTCGCGTGCGCGCAGGGTCCGCACCCGGTTGCCGTCGTACTTGGTGAGGGCCGTGAAGAGCACCGTGCGGATCGGCACGTTCACGCCGACGCCGAGGGTGTCCGTTCCGCAGATCACCTTCAGGAGGCCCGCCTGCGCGAGCTTCTCCACGAGCCGCCGGTACTTCGGCAGCATGCCCGCGTGGTGCACGCCGATGCCGTGGCGCACGTACCGCGAGAGGTTCTGGCCGAACTTGGTGGTGAAGCGGAAGTTGCCGATGAGCTCGGCGATCTGGTCCTTCTCCTCGCGCGTGCACATGTTGATGCTCATCAGCGACTGCGCGCGCTCGACGGCCTGCGCCTGCGTGAAGTGCACGATGTAGACGGGCGCCTGCTTGGTCTCCAGGAGCTCGGTCAGGGTGTCCGTGATGGGCGTGAGCCGGTACTCGTACGACAGCGGCACCGGCCGGGTCGCCGAGCGGACCACCGAGGTCGGGCGCCCGGTCCGCCGGGTCAGGTCCTTCTCGAACATCGACACGTCGCCGAGCGTCGCCGACATGAGGACGAACTGCGCCTGGGGGAGTTCCAGGAGCGGGATCTGCCACGCCCAGCCGCGGTCCTGCTCGGCGTAGAAGTGGAACTCGTCCATGACGACCTGGCCGATGTCGGCGTACTTGCCGTCGCGCAGCGCGATCGAGGCGAGCACCTCCGCCGTGCAGCAGATCACCGGGGCGTCCGCGTTCACGGAGGCGTCGCCGGTGAGCATGCCGACGTTCTCGGTGCCGAAGAGCTTGCACAGGTCGAAGAACTTCTCCGACACCAGCGCCTTGATCGGCGCGGTGTAGAAGGTCACCTGGTCATGGGCGAGCGCGGTGAAGTGCGCCCCCGCCGCGACCAGCGACTTTCCCGATCCGGTGGGGGTGGACAAGATCACGTTGGCCCCGGAGACGACCTCGATCAGCGCCTCTTCCTGGGCCGGGTAGAGCGTGATGCCCCGGTCCTCGGCCCAGGAGGAGAAGGCCTCGAAGAGGGCGTCGGGGTCGGCGGTCGGCGGCAGCTGATCGATAAGGGTCACGCCCCCATCTTGCCCGCATTCCGCTCGGATGAGGGAACCGGCCGTCATCGGTCTTGATCACGGACGATAGGCTCGTCCGTCGACCGGCCGTCAACTGGGCGCCGGCAGGGGAGAAACGGGGCGGGTCAACCATGATGGGACCGGCGCACTCGCTGTCCGGAGCGGCGGCCTGGCTGGGTGTAGGAGCGGCCGCGGCCGCCTTCGACCACCCGATGCCCTGGCCGGTTCTCGTCGCCGGCGCGCTCATCTGCGCGGGTGCCGCCCTGGCGCCCGACCTCGACCACAAGTCGGCGACCATCTCCCGCGCCTTCGGGCCGGTCTCCCGGGGCCTCTGCGAGATCGTCGACAAGCTGTCGTACGCCGTCTACAAGGCCACCCGCTCCTCCTCCGACCCCCGCAGGTCCGGCGGACACCGGACCCTCACCCACACCTGGCTCTGGGCGGTCCTGATCGGCGCCGGGGCCTCCGTCGCGGCCGTCACCGGAGGCCGCTGGGCCGTCCTCGCGATCCTCTTCGTCCACCTGGTGCTCGCCGTGGAAGGCCTGCTGTGGCGGGCAGCCCGGGTCTCCAGCGACGTCCTGGTCTGGCTGCTCGGCGCCGCCGGCGCCTGGATCCTGGCGGGCGTCCTCGACCAGCCCGGCAACGGCGCCGGCTGGCTCTTCGCCGAGCCGGGCCAGGAGTACCTGTGGCTGGGCCTGCCCATCGTCCTCGGCGCGCTCGTGCACGACATCGGCGACGCCCTGACCGTCTCCGGCTGCCCGATCCTGTGGCCCATCCCCGTCGGCCGCAAGCGCTGGTACCCGCTCGGCCCGCCCAAGGGCATGCGCTTCCGGGCCGGCAGCTGGGTCGAGCTCAAGGTCCTGATGCCCGCCTTCATGGTCCTGGGCGGCGTGGGCGGCGCCTCGGCGCTCGGTTTCATCTAGCCGTACGCAGTTCCTCCGAGCCGTAGGCAGGCTCTTCGAGCCGTACGCGGGTTCTTCGAGCCGTACGCAGACGAGGGGGCCCGCACCGGACATCCGGTGCGGGCCCCCTCCGCATGGCTCAGCCGTGCCAGGACCGCCACAGCGCCGCGTACGCCCCGTCCGCCGCCACCAGCTCCTCGTGGCTGCCGAGCTCGCTGATCCGGCCCGCCTCGACCACCGCGATCAGGTCGGCGTCGTGGGCGGTGTGCAGCCGGTGCGCGATCGCCACGACCGTCCGGCCGTCCAGGACCCGGCCGAGCGAGCGCTCCAGGTGCCGGGCGGCGCGCGGGTCGAGCAGGGAGGTCGCCTCGTCGAGGACCAGGGTGTGCGGGTCCGCGAGGACGAGCCGGGCCAGCGCGATCTGCTGGGCCTGCGCCGGGGTCAACGAGCGGCCGCCCGAGCCGACCTCGGTGTCCAGGCCCCCGTCGAGCCCCCGGGCCCAGCCCTCCGCG
>NZ_MWIG01000238.1:0-12282 GCF_002156145.1 Streptomyces sp. NRRL B-24572
GGTTCAGCGCGGACGCGGCCGCCGATCTGGCCGCGTCCGCGCTGAACCCGTCGATGGACTCCTGGGACCAGGCGCCCGCGGCCTCCGCCCTGGAGGCGGAGGTCACGGCGGCCCTCGCCGCCGAGGTCTTCCCCGACGCGAGAACCCCCGACGCGCTCGTCACCACCGGCGGCACCGAGTCCAACCAGCTCGCCCTGCTCCTCGCCCGGGAGCGCCACGGCGCAGGACTGAGGACCGTCGTCGGGGCCGACGCCCACCACTCCTTCCGCCGCGCCGCCTGGCTCCTCGGTCTGCCCGAGCCGGTCGTCGTGCCCGCCCCGCACGGCACGATGGATCCGGCGGCCCTGGCGGAAGCCCTGGACCAGGACGGGCCCGCCCTCGTCGCCGCCACCGCCGGCACCACCGACGAGGGCCTCATCGACCCGCTCCCCGAGATCGCCGACGTCTGCGCGGCCGCCGGTGCCGAGCTGCACGTCGATGCCGCGTACGGCGGCCCCGTCCTCTTCAGCCGTACCCACCGCCGTCTCCTCGACGGCCTCGACCGGGCCCGTACCGTCACCGTCGACCTGCACAAACTCGGCTGGCAGCCGGCCGCCGCGGGACTCCTCGCCGTACGCGACGCCGCCGACCTGGCCGTCCTCGGCCACACCGCCGACTACCTCAACGCCGACGACGACACCGAGGCGGGCCTGCCCGACCTCCTCGGACGTTCCCTGCGCACCACCCGCCGCCCCGACGTCCTCAAGACAGCCGTCACCCTCCGGGCCCTCGGCCGCACCGGCCTCGGCGCGCTCGTCGACACGTGCATGGAGCTCGCGCAGGACTTCGCCGATCTGGTGGAGAAGGCCCCGGGGCTCGACCTCCGCGCCCGCCCCACCCTCACCACCGTCCTCTTCCGCCCCACCGGCGCCGAGGACGAGACCGTGGCCGCGATCCGCCGCACCCTCCTCGCCGAGGGCCGTGCCGTCCTCGGCCGGGCGAAGGCCGACGGCCGCCTCTGGCTGAAGGCCACCCTGCTCAACCCCCGCACCACCCCCGCAGACCTGGCAGAGATCCTCACCCTCGTGGAAGGCAGCACGCACCGATGACCGGCAGCACCCCCCAGCAGGACCTCGACCAACCCCACGACCTGGTGGGCGTCGGCATCGGCCCCTTCAACCTCTCGCTCGCCGCCCTCGCGCACGGCGTCCCCGGCGGCCTCGCCGCCACCTTCTACGAGCAGCGGCCCGCCTTCCACTGGCACCCGGGACTGCTCATCGAGGGCGCCACCCTCCAAGTTCCCTTCCTCGCCGACCTGGTGACCCTCGCGGACCCGGCCAGCCCCTGGACCTTCCTCAACTACCTGAAGAGCCGCGAGCGCCTCTTCCCCTTCTACTTCGCCGAGAAGTTCCACATCCAGCGCGCCGAGTACGACGCCTACTGCCGCTGGGTCAGCGAGCGGCTCCCCGGACTCCACTTCGGCCACCAGGTCGACTCGGTCCGCTGGAACCCCGAACGGCGCCTCTTCGAGGTCGACTTCACCCAGATCGACCCGGACGGGGAGGCCGAGGCCCTGGGCCGCGCCTACACCCGGAACGTCGTCCTGGGCGTCGGCACCGAGCCGTACGTCCCCGAGCCGCTCCGCCCGCTCGCCGACGCCCCCGGCGTCCCGGTGTTCCACTCCGCCGACTATCTGACCCACCGCGAGACGCTGCTGCGCGCCGGGCACGTCACGGTCATCGGCTCCGGCCAGTCCGGCGCCGAGGTCTTCCTCGACCTGCTCCGGGCCCGCCCCGCCGGAGCCGAGCGCATCCACTGGCTGGCCCGCACCGAGGCCTTCGCCCCGATGGAGTACTCCAAGCTGGGCCTGGAGCACTTCACCCCCGACTACACCCGCTACTTCCACGCCCTGCCCGAGCCCGTGCGCGGCGAACTCATGCCCCGCCAGTGGCAGTTGCACAAGGGCATCGACGCGGAGACGATCGCCGCCATCCACGACGAGCTCTACCGCCGCACCCTGCACGGCGGCTGGCCCGACGCCGTCCTCACCCCCGGCGTCCGGGTCCGCACCGCCGGGCGGGTCGCCACCACCCAGGTCGAACTGCACCTGGAGCACGTGCAGCAGTCCACCCGCTCCCGGCTCACCACCGACGCCGTCGTCCTCGCGACCGGCTACCGGGAGCGCCCGGTGGACCGGATGCTCGCCGGACTCGACCCGTACCTGCGGCACGACTCCTCCGGGCGCCCACGGGTCGACGAGCGCTACCGCCTGGTCCTCGACCCCTCCGTCACCGGCTCCGTGTACGTCCAGAACGCCGAGCGCCACACCCATGGCGTCGGCGCCCCGGACCTGGGTCTCGCGGCCTGGCGCAGCGCGACCATCCTCAACGCGGTCACCGGCAAGGAGTCGTACCCGCTGCCGCGCCGCACCGCCTTCACCAGCTTCGGCCTGGAGACGCGAGAGGCGCCGAGCATCCCGGCCCAGAGCCAGAAGCTGACGCCTCTCGTACAGCAGTAGGAGCTAGAAGACCGGCACGCCGTCCCGGGTCAGCTTCCAGTCCACCGACGCGAAGGTGCCCGGGTCGATCGTCCCCTTGGCCTTCACCCACTGGATGATGGTGTTGCGGATCTCGTCCGAGTTGGCCCACAGCTGCTGGGCCTTGGCCACGTGCGGGAACGCGCCGCCGCCGGACGCCCGGTAGTTGTTGACGGCGAGGACGAACTGCGCCGCCGGGTCGATCGGCTTGCCCTGGAAGGACAGGTTCGCGATCCGCTGCCCGGCCGGCTTGGCGATGTCGATCTCGTACGTCACCCCGTACACCGCGTCGTAGTTGTAGTCCGGGGTGTTGTCCGCGTTGGTGAGCTTCGCGGTGTCGACGGGCGCGCCCGACGGGGTCTGGACGTAGTACCTCGCCGAGTACTCCAGGTAGTCCTTGATCTGGGCGCCCGTCATCAGGCGGGCCTCCAGGGTGTTCTCGAAGACGTAGAGACCGGCGGCGTCCTTGATGCTCACCTGGCCGGCGGGGATCCGGGCGGTCCGCGAGAAGCAGGAGGCCTGCGAGAGCACCGGCAGACCGGCGTACTGGCCGCCCGCGAGGGCCGCCTTCACCGTCTCCGCCTGGACGACGTTGATCAGGTCGATGATCGGCTCGTCCTTCCACGGCGCGTCGGCCGTGGTCATGGCCGCCGTGGAGGTGCCGATGACCTGGTTGACGTACTCCACGACCTTCTTGTGCTCGTCGACGAGCAGCCCGGTGATCTCCGGGTCCTCGGCGACGGTGTTGGAGTTGAGGACCTGCGCGCCGGCCTTCTCGACCACCCAGCGGCCCTTCTCCCACACCAGGTCGAAGGAGAAGAGGGTGAGGCGCTGGCCCCACTTCAGCGGCTCGGACAGGACGACGTCCTTGCCGGTCTCCTTGTTCTTCACCCGGTACTCGGGGATCTCGGTGTGGGCGTGCCCGACGAGGATCGCGTCGATGCCCGGCACCTGCTCGGCGACGAGCCCGGCGGCGTTCTCGATGTACGGGAGCTGGTCGCCGTACGAGGAGGTGCCGGAGGAACCGGAGTGCGCCGAGACGACCACGACGTCGGCGCCCATCGAGCGCAGCTTCGGCACCCACTTCGCGGCCTGCTCCTCCAGACCGGGGAAGACCATCTTGCCGGTGACGTTCGCCTTGTCCCAGATGGCGATGCCCGGGTTGGTCAGGCCGAGGACCGCGACCTTGACGTCCTTGCCGTGCGGGGTGCGCAGGCAGTGCATGCTGTACGGGGCGAAGGCCGGGCGCAGGGTCTTGGCGTCGAGCGCGTTGGCGCCGAGCAGCGGGAAGTCGCACTGCTCCTCGAACTTCCGCAGCACCGGGATGCCGTAGTTGAACTCGTGGTTGCCGAGCGCGGCGGCGTCGTAGCCGATGGCGTTCATGGCCTGGGCCATCGGGTGGACGGGGCCGCCGGTCTGGGTGATCGGGTCGACCTTGGCGTAGTAGTAGGACAGCTGGGTGCCCTGGATGGTGTCGCCGGCGTCGATGAGGAGCGTGTTCCCCTCGCCCTTCTCGGCGCGCACCTGGTTCACCAGGGTGGAGATCTTGGCGAGGCCGACGTCGTTGTGGGCCTTGTCGTCGAACTCCTTGTCCGTGAAGTAGTCCCAGTTGAAGACGTTGCCGTGCAGGTCGGTGGTGCCCATCACGGTGAACGAGTACCGCTTGGCCGGCCGGGGGCGGGCTTCGTGGGCCTCGGCGGGGGCGGCGACCCCGGCGGTGAGAGCGACTCCGGCTCCGACGGCGGCGGAGCTCTCCAGGAAGGCCCGGCGGTTCAGCGGCATGTGTGTTCTCCCCATTGATTCGGCGCCTGCCATGGCGCACAACGCGCGTAGATTCTGGCCTGGAACGCACTGTCGCAACAGACCCTTCGGGTTACGGAGTGGGAAAGTGTTCGGTATGACACACCCGCACCCCACCCCCGAGGCGCCCCAGGTGACGGTCCGCGGCGAGGGCCGTCTGGAGGTGGAGCCGGAACTGGCCCGGATCGGCGTGTCGGTACGCGCCAGGGGCACCGACCGGGCCTCGGTGCTCACCGCGCTGACGAGCCGCAACGCCGAGGCGATCGCCCTGGTGAAGTCGTACGGAGAGGCCGTCGCCGCCCTTGAGACGGGCGCCCTGTCCGTCACGCCGGAGCCCGCCCGGCACGGCCGCGGCGAGCGGGTGCGGGACTACCGGGGCTGGGTGCACCTGTCGGCCGAGCTGACCGATTTCACCGCCCTCGGCGAGCTCGTCACGCGCCTCGCCGACCTGGAGTGGACCCGGGTCGACGGCCCCTGGTGGTCACTGCGCCCGGACTCCCCGGCGCACGCGGAGGCGCGCCGGCAGGCCGTGCGGGACGCGGTGCGCCGGGCGCGCGAGTACGCGGAGGCGCTCGGCACCTCCCTGGTGGCCCTGCTCGAACTCTCCGACACCGGGCTCGCCCCGGGTGCGCCGGCTCCGGCCGGCGGGATGCGCATGGCCTTCGCCGCCGAGACGGTGGAGGCACCCGCTCCGCTGGACCTGGAGCCCCAGCGGCAGACGGTCACCGCGGAGGTCGCGGCGCGGTTCACGATGGCGCCGCCCGCACTCTGAGACGAACGGCTTTTCGGCCCGTAACCCGCTCATCGGAGCAAGCCGCCGCACAGATTCAAGACTTGTCAACAACCTTTCACGGAAAGGTTGTTGGCTTGTCATGGCGGGCGCCTTCGCTACCCACTGGTAAGCCCTAGGCTCGCCTCATGCGCCGAGCGAAAATCGTTT
Source organism: Streptomyces sp. NRRL B-24572 (assembly GCF_002156145.1). Classification (NCBI taxonomy): domain Bacteria; kingdom Bacillati; phylum Actinomycetota; class Actinomycetes; order Kitasatosporales; family Streptomycetaceae; genus Streptomyces; species Streptomyces sp. NRRL B-24572. The sequence goes on from NZ_MWIG01000238.1 coordinate 5,256, forward strand.
GTACCCTTGGGCCCGCCACCGAAACATACGACCAGATCAAGGCGTTGATCGAGGCCGGAATGGACGTGGCCCGCTTCAACCTCAGCCACGGCAGCTATGCCGACCACGAGAAGCGCTACCAGCACGTGCGCGAGGCCGCCGACGAGACCGGCCGCAGCGTCGGCGTCCTCGCCGACCTTCAAGGCCCGAAGATCCGCCTCGGCCGCTTCCGCGAGGGTCCCGTACTCCTTGAACGCGGCGACGAGTTCACCATCACCGTCGAGCCGATGGAGGGCGACCGCCACGGCTGCGGGACGACCTACTCCGGCCTCGCCGGGGACGTGACCGCGGGCGAGCGCATCCTCGTCGACGACGGCCGCGTCACCCTGGAGGTCACCTCCGTCGACGGCCCGCGCGTGCACACCCGCGTGATCGAGGGCGGCATGGTCTCCGACCACAAGGGCCTCAACCTGCCCGGTGTCGCCGTCTCCGTCCCCGCCCTCTCCGAGAAGGACATCGAGGACCTGCGCTGGGCGCTGCGCATCGGCGCCGACGTCGTCGCCCTCTCCTTCGTCCGCAGCGCCCGGGACATCGACGACGTGCACCGGATCATGGACGAGGAGGGCCGCCGGCTCCCCGTCATCGCCAAGATCGAGAAGCCGCAGGCCGTCGAGAACATCGAGGAGATCGTCGCGGCCTTCGACGGCATCATGGTCGCCCGCGGCGACCTGGGCGTCGAAATGCCCCTGGAGCAGGTGCCGATCGTCCAGAAGCGCGCGGTGAAGCTGGCCAAGCGCAACGCCAAGCCGGTCATCGTCGCCACCCAGATGCTCGACTCGATGATCGACAACTCCCGCCCCACGCGTGCCGAGGCGAGCGACGTGGCGAACGCGGTCATCGACGGCACCGACGCCGTGATGCTCTCCGGCGAGACCAGCGTCGGCCGCCACCCGATCGAGACGGTCCGCACCATGAGCCGGATCGTCGAGGCCGCGGAGGAGGACGTCCTCGCCAAGGGCCTCCCGCCCCTCACCGAGCGGAACAAGCCCCGCACCCAGGGCGGCGCCGTGGCCCGCGCGGCCGCCGAGATGGGCGACTTCCTGGGCGCCAAGTTCCTCGTGGCCTTCACCCAGTCCGGCGACACCGTCAAGCGGCTCTCCCGCTACCGCTCGCCGATCCCGCTGCTCGCCTTCACCCCGGACCCGGCGACCCGTTCCCAGCTCAACCTCACCTGGGGCGTCGAGACCTTCCTCGGCCCGCAGGTGGACTCCACGGACGCGATGGTGGCCCAGGTCGACGAGGAACTGCTGAGGATCGGCCGCTGCAGGCCGGGCGACATCGTGGTCATCACGGCGGGCTCCCCGCCCGGCGTCGCGGGCTCCACGAACCTGGTCCGTGTCCATCACATCGGAGAACCACTCGCCTAGAGCCCAAGGTCTCAGTCCTTGGAATCGAAGGTAAAGTGCCCCGGGTGGGATTCGAACCCACGCTGTATGGTGTTTGAGACCACTGCCTCTTCCGCTGGGCTACCGGGGCATCCTTCGAAACGAAGGTCGGTGATCACCCGCCGTGTCCCTACCTTACAGGAGGTAGGTAGGCTCATGGGGAGCTGTATCCGCCTCGGAACGAGGCCATGGAACGAGGAGCCCGCGTGACCGCCCCCGAGTCGCCCCAGCCCGCCGACGACGCCGAGCCGTCGCACGTCCCGCCGCTGACGACCCGCGTCGTCATCGCCGAGGACGAGGCCCTCATCCGCCTCGACCTCAAAGAGATGCTGGAGGAAGAGGGCTACACGGTCGTCGGCGAGGCCGGGGACGGCCAGAAGGCCGTCGAGCTCGCCCGCGAGCACCGCCCCGACCTCGTCATCCTCGACGTGAAGATGCCCGTCCTCGACGGCATCTCGGCCGCCGAGAAGATCGCCGGCGAGTCCATCGCCCCGGTCCTCATGCTGACCGCCTTCTCGCAGCGCGAGCTCGTCGAGCGGGCCCGGGACGCCGGCGCCATGGCGTACCTGGTGAAGCCGTTCAGCAAGAGCGACGTGGTGCCCGCCATCGAGATGGCCGTCTCCCGCTTCGCCGAGCTCCGCGCCCTGGAGAAGGAGGTCGCCGACCTCTCCCAGCGCCTGGAGACCCGCAAGCTCGTCGACCGCGCCAAGTCGATCCTGCAGACCCAGTACGGCCTGACGGAGCCGGCCGCGTTCCGCTGGATCCAGAAGACCTCCATGGACCGTCGCATGTCGATGCAGCAGGTCGCCGAGGCCGTCATCGAGGACGCCGAGGAGAAGAAGGCGGCCAAGGGGCAGTAGCCCTTTCCGATACGCGAGAAGGCCCGCCCCACGTCGCTGTGGGGCGGGCCTTCCGTCTGTGGGGCTCAGTCCTCGCCGAGGTACGCCTTGCGGACGGACTCGTCGTGGAGCAGGTCCTGCCCCGTGCCGGAGAGCACGATCTTGCCGATCTCCATGACGTGACCGTGGTCCGCCAGGGCGAGCGCGGCCTGGGCGTTCTGCTCGACGAGCAGGATCGTGGTGCCCTGGGCCTTCAGCTCGGCGATCGTCGCCATGATCTTCTGCATCATGATCGGCGAGAGGCCCATGGAGGGCTCGTCGAGCATGAGCAGCTTCGGCTGGGACATCAGCGCCCTGCCCATGGCGAGCATCTGCTGCTCACCGCCGGAGAGCGTGCCGGCCGCCTGCTTGCGACGCTCGCCCAGGATCGGGAAGAGGTCGTAGGCGCGCTGGACGTCCTTGGCGATGCCGGCGCTGTCCTTCCGGAGGAAGGCGCCGAGGAGCAGGTTCTCCTCGATCGTCATCCGGGGGAAGATGTGCCGGCCCTCGGGGGAGTGGGCCAGACCCAGCGAGACGATCTTGTGCGCGGGGATCTTGCGGAGGGACTTGCCCTCGAACTTGATCTGGCCGCCGACCGGCTTGAGGAGCCCGGAGAGGGTCCGCAGGGTGGTGGTCTTCCCGGCGCCGTTGGTGCCGATGAGGGTGACGACCTCACCGGCGTCGACGGAGAAGGAGATGCCCTTGACGGCCTCGATCTTTCCGTAGGCGACGCGCAGGTCCTCGACTTCGAGCAGTGCGGTCATGCGTCGTTCTCCTTGCCCGAAGCAGGGTCGTGCGGGGTGTCCTCCGAGGGCTCCTCGTCGGTGCCTTCGGCGGCCGGGGCCTCGTCCGAGGGGGCGTCGTCGGCCTCGTCGGTCTCTTCGGCCGGGGCCTCTTCGGTCTCGTCGGCGTCGTCGGCCTCGGGGACCTCTTCGGCTTCGGGGACCTCTTCGGCCTCGGGGACCTCGTCAGCCTCGGGGGCCTCGTCGGCCTCTTCGGTCTCGGAGGCCTCCTCGTCCGCCGGAGCCGGCGTCTGTGCGGGGCCCGTCTCCTCCGCGACCGGCTCGCCCAGGTAGGCGGCGATGACCCGCTCGTCGCCCTGGACGGTCGCGCTGTCGCCCTCGATCAGCTTCTGGCCCTGGACGAGCACGGCGACCCGGTCGCAGAGGTTGAAGATGAACCGCATGTCGTGCTCGATGACGAGCACGGCGATGCCCATGTCCCGGATCTTGAAGATGAGTTCCTCCGCCGCCCGCGTCTCCTGCGGGTTCATGCCGGCGGTGGGCTCGTCGAGCAGGATCAGACCGGGGTCGCTCGCGAGGGCGCGGGCGATCTCCAGCTTGCGCTGCTCTCCGTACGGGAGGTTCTTGGCGAGGTGCTGCGCCTTGTCCTGGAGACCGATGAACTCCAGGAGCTCCATGGCCCGCTCGGCGGCCTCGGCCTCGGCCTTCTTGAAGCCCGGCAGGCGGAGCAGCGCGGACCAGAGGCCCTGCTTCATCCGGGTGTGGCGTCCGACGAGGACGTTCTCCAGGACGGTCATGTTGTGGAAGAGCCGGATGTTCTGGAACGTCCGGGCGATGCCCGCGTCGGTGACCTTGAAGGACGTGGGCGGCAGGACCGTGCCCTTGTACCGGACTTCGCCCTCGGTGGGGACGTAGAGACCGGTGAGGCAGTTGAAGAAGGTGGTCTTTCCGGCGCCGTTGGGGCCGATGAGACCGACGATCTCGCCGGCGTTCACGGTGAGGTTCACATCGCGCACGGCGGTGAGGCCGCCGAACCGCATGGTGACCCCGCGCGCGTCGAGGACGGTCTCGCGGGCGGCCGGCTCGGTGGTGGCCCCGGCCTCGTTGGTGGTGGTGGTCGTCATGGTTCAGGCACCTGCCTTGACGGGCGTGGCGGGCGTCTCGTCGTTCTCGTGGAACTCCAGCTGGTTGCGCCGGTTGGCGATCATGCCCTCCGGGCGGAAGCGCATGAGCAGGATCAGCGCGACGCCGAAGGCGAAGAGCTGGTAGCTGCCCATGAACTGGAGCTTGTTCGGGATGAGGAAGAGCAGGGACGCGCCGACCAGGGGACCGCTCATGGTGCCCATGCCGCCGAGGACGACGGCCGCGAGCAGGAAGGCGGAGTTGGGCGGGATGGGACCGGCGAAGAGGTACTGCTCCGGGGTCACCGTGTAGGTGACGTGGGCCTGCACGGTGCCGGCGAGGCCGGCGAGCGAGGCGCCGAGCGCGAAGGCGATGAGCTTGACCCGGAAGCCGTTGATGCCCATGGCGAGCGCGGCGGTCTCGTCCTCGCGGATGGCGACCCAGGCGCGGCCGATGCGGGAGTCGCCGCTGCGCCGGAAGACCAGCACGACGACCGCCATGATCAGCAGCATCAGGAAGAAGTAGTTCGCGAAGCGGCCGATGGTGAAGCCGGCGATCGAGTGCTCGGCGCCGAAGTCGAACCCGAGCATGTCGAGGTTCGGGATGGACGAGATGCCGTTGGAGCCGTTGGTGATGTCGGGACCGGAGGTGCCGTCGGTGTTCATCACCGTGATGCGGAAGATCTCACCGAAACCGAGCGTGACGATGGCGAGGTAGTCGCCGCGCAGGCGCAGGGTCGGGGCGCCGATGAGGACACCGAAGACCAGGGAGGCTCCCGCGCCGACCAGGACGGCGGCCCAGAAGGGGAAGTGCACGCCGAACGGGGAGGTCGGGGCGCCCGAGACGAGGGCGGCCGCGTAGGCGCCGACGCCGAGGAAGGCGACGTAACCGAGGTCGAGGAGACCGGCGAGGCCGACGACGATGTTCAGGCCCAGGGCGACCGTGGCGAAGATCAGGATGTAGACGCCGAGCGTCGCGTACTGGTCGTCGGTCTGGGTGAAGGGGAAGAGCGCCGCGGCGATGAACGCGCCCGCGATGGACAGGTTCTGGTGCTTTCCGGTGAGCTGCGTGGCCTGGGCCATGAGGCCCGCCTTGTTGACCGCGGCGAAGCCGAGACCGGCCGTGATCAGGAAGCCGATGAACAGCTCGTCGTACTCCGTGCCGACGCCGTAGGTGAAGACGCCGAGCGCGACGGCGAGGACGCCCGCGATGATCAGGATCTCGACGGCGGAGTTCATGGCCGGCAGCTTGCGCACGGGACCGGTGGTGGCGAAGGCGCCCTTGAAGTTGGTCCAGCCGTTGCCGGCACGGTGCTTGAACTGGTCCCAGCCGGTGTCCTCGGGGTCCACGGGCAGCGTCTTCGGCCGCTCGTAGGGGAGGGAGAGGGCGCCGAGCAGGGCGAGCAGGGTGGCGAGCGCGACGACCGCGCCGCCCGGCTCGAGGTTGATCGGACCACCGAGCGTGACGCTGATGGCGGCGACCGTGTACCAGGCGGTGGCGAAGGCGGCGAGCGCCGCGAGCTTGACGGCCGCGTCGGCGCCGGCCGGGGTCAGCCAGCGGGTGCCCTTCACGCCGTACGAGGAGAGGGCGAAGAGGGTGGTCAGCAGGCCCGTGACCAGGACCTGGAGCTGGAGGCCGCCGGGGTTGCCGTAGAAGGTGAGGTCACCTGGGAAGCGGGCGGTCCAGGTCCAGGCGAGGAAGCAGCTGGCGACGGTGAGGACGCCGCCGCCCAGGGTGAGGGCGCGGGCGATGTGGACCGGGACGAAGCCGATGAGACCGGTCGCCTCGGCCGGCGCGGGCCCGGCCGCGGGTGCCGTGGGGTTCTCGGAGATGGTGGTCATGGTGCTCACGCCCTGTCCGCGACGCGCTCGCCGAGCAGGCCTTGTGGCCGGGCGAGGAGTACGACGATGAGGAGTACGAAGGCCCAGACATCGGCCCAGGACTGGCCGCCGAGCTGCTGCATGCCGGGGATGTGGGCGATGTAGGCCGTCGCCAAGGTCTCCGCGATGCCGAGGACGACACCGCCGATCATGGCTCCGTAGATGTTGCCGATGCCGCCGAGGACCGCGGCGGTGAAGGCCTTGAGACCGAGGAGGAAGCCCATCTTGTAGTCGACGACGCCGTACTTGAGGCCGTAGGCGACGGCGCCGACCGCGGCGAACGCGGCGCCGAGCGCGAACGCGATCGTGATGATCCGGTCGGTGTTGACGCCCATGAGCTTCGCGGTGTCCGGGTCCTGCGCCGTGGCCTGCATGCCGCGACCGGTGCGGGTGCGCATGACGAAGAAGGCGAGGAAGCCCATGCAGATGGGGGCGGCGATCAGGAGGAAGACGTCACCGGTCTGGATGGTGACCGGGCCGAGCTCGATCGGGCCGCCGGGGATCTGCGGGAAGGTCCGGGCGGACTTCGCCTCGGGGTACCAGGCCCAGACGGCCTGCTGCAGGGCGAGGGAGAGACCGATGGCCGTGATGAGGGGGGCGAGACGGGGGCCGCCACGGAGCGGACGGTAGGCGAACCGTTCCGCCCCCACGGCTATGGTGGTCGCGACCAGCACGGCACCGATGATCATGAGGGGCAGGGCGACCCACAGGCTCGTGCCGCCGGGCAGGATGAGCCAGACCGTGAGCGCCCCGAAGCCGCCGGTCATGAAGATCTCGCCATGGGCGAAGTTGATGAGCTGGACGATGCCGTAGACCATCGTGTAGCCGACGGCGACGAGCCCGTACATGGATCCCAGTAGCAGGCCGTTGACCAGCTGCTGCGGCAGTTCGTTCACCGCATTGTCCTCCGAGACTTTCGACGGATGTGACACCGCGCGGGGAGCCTGGTGTGGCCGGCGCCCCCGCGCGGTGAAGGTGGT
>NZ_MWIG01000239.1:0-29504 GCF_002156145.1 Streptomyces sp. NRRL B-24572
GCCTACTGCCTCGCCGAAGCCGCCGCGCATCCGCACCGGCGAGCAAACCCCACGCCCACGCCCACGTCAGACCGTAAAGCCGATGCCTCCACATGGTTCCCTTCCCGGTTCCGGAACAGGCGACCGCCCGGCGTTGCACCGAACCTCCCTATGTGGGCGACAAGCATGCGGACGAACTGCGGCGGGATCGGGACGGGACACGTTGCGGTGGCTGCACGTCGTTTGAGGCAGTGAACCTCGTACACGCTGCCGTCATCCCTCCCCTCCTTGCCTGCGGTGAGAACACCCCCACTAGTCGAGATGATCACGGCCGCGGGGGCGCTCAGCGCCCTCGACCCGCTGCTGCTGCCGCTGTTGCTGCTCGCCGGCGTCGGCGTCGGCGCGGCATGATGCGCTGGTGGTCGACGAACCCCGAGTGCGGCGACGGGGTCCGCGCCAGCTCGATGACCGACCACCTGCTGTTCTGACACCGTTCCCTGTCCGACCGCTGCGACCGCAACGACGACGTGCGCAGCGTCGGGTCAGCGGACACGCTGACCCGAGGCGCCCAGGTGCGCCGAGGTGCCGGTCGGGCGGGCGTCAGCCCTGGCAGACGCCGCGCGTGTAGTCGTACGTCGCCGTCGCCTGCGAGTACTTCCACTGCGGCGCGAGCAGCCCGTCCGCCAGCCGGCGTGCGGCGGCGGGGCTTTCGATCACGTAGCCGAAGTCCTGGAGCCAGGAGGGGTACAGGTTCTTCGAGCCGATGTAGAAGGCCGAGTCGTCCACCGAGACCAGCTTGTGGTGCTGGGCGTACGGCTTTCCGTCCGCCCACGTCGGCTTGTCCGAGGCGCGGAAGGTCGCGAGCTGCAGGTTCTGGCACATCGCGGCCCTTGCCTTCGGCTCGTCGCCGGTCAGGGCCTTGAGGCGGCCGCGCAGGGCGTCGCTCACCTCGGACAACGACTTGATCTGCGAGTAGCCGCCGCTGCCGATGGTGCCCCGGTTGGCCGGGTCGCTGACGACGATGCGCACCTTCACACCGGCGGCGAGCTTCGCGGCGAGGGTGTCGTAGAGCCGGATGTCGTAGCGGGGCAGCGGCGGGCAGGTCGCGTTCAGGTCCTGCTGCGAGATCTCGACGTGCTCGGTCGCACTCGCGACCAGGGCCCGCAGGGCGCTCTCCTCCGGGTTGACCGTGTCGTAGTCGCGGTCTGCGTTGGTGTAGTCGTGCACCCCGAATCCGCAGGTGGTGTCGGCGGCTTTCGGCAGGACGGGCTTGAACGGCGAGGACGGGTCGCTCTGCCGGATCCCGACACCGAGGCCGCCCACCGCGAGAGCGGGAATGTCACCGTCGGCGGGCGGGGCGGCGGGCCGGGACAGCGTGGGCAGGCAGCCCGCACCGTTGGAGGAGGCGAACCAGACGGCGGTCCAGTTGCTCTTGTTGCGACAGGTCCAGTCCCACAGCGTGTCGAGATAGCGGCCGGCGGAGCCCGCCGCCGGGCCGGACAGCGCGAGGTCGACGTCGTTCACCGGGTGGGTGGTGTCGAGGTAGTCGTCCTTCCAGCTGTTGATGCCGCCGGTGATCACCGAGTTGCCGTCCACCACCACCAGCTTCGAGTGGTTCCAGGAGAAACCGGTCTTCGACGTCGTCATCGAGGCCACGTTGAGGGCGACGCTCGCGGCCGCCGGACCGAGCCTGTTCAGCAGCTCGTCGCGGTAGGAGGACGGGATGACGTTGGCGTGATAGACCGGCGCGGCGCCGACGAGGATGCGGACCTGGAGGCGGTTGCCCTTCTGCGTCGCCGCCTTCAGGCCGGCCACGATCGCGTCCTGGAAGCCGCCATTGGGGAACGGGGCCAGCGTGGATATGTCCACGCTCTGCCGGGCGTTCGCGATGTCCTCACGCACCTTCTCCAGCAGGCGTCGGGAGCCGGCCCGGTCGGCGCAGGTGGGATCGCCCCAGCAGCCGGGGGTCTGGAGCAGCCAGTCGGAGGCGCCGGGGGCGGAGGCGCCCAGCCGGTTCCCCGACGTGCGCTCCCACACGGAGCCCTCCAGGCCCGGAGAGACCTGACGCAGGGACTGCTCCACCGCGTCCAGGTGCGGGGTGGGAGCGTCGGCGAACGCCGGGGCGGCGGACAGCAGAAGGGTGGAGAGGGCGAGCGGAAGGGCCGTCGTGCGGATGGTGCGGGCCAATGTGGTTCCTTGCTTGGGGGGGGTGGCTCGGGCCGACGGCTCCGTGAACGGGGCGTCGACCTTGATCAACTCCCGTAAGTTACCAGCGCGTATCCACCAGTTCGCCCCGGCGCAATCCATTTTCGGCCGTCGCGGCCCCGGCGACGTCCCCCGGCCTCAGGGGCGCCCGTGGTCCAGCGAAGCGCAGACGCACTTCTCTCGGTCGCCGACAGCCGGGCGAGCAGGCCGGGTCGAGCGGGACCTGGCTGGTCACGGAGGCCGTGACGGTGCGGCGGCCGTCGGGGCGGCCGCGGCGAACCGGGTATGGCCGGGCGTGTTGCCGGTGTGGCCGAGAACGACGCCGCACCGGGTGGTGTAGCGGAACAGGGCGAGCCCGGCCACGTTCGAGCGGGGACCGGCGGGTTCGGAAGCGCCACCCGGCAGGAAGTCCCGCTCAGCAGGGCAGGCGGCCGCGGTCAGCAGCCAGGGCCCGGCGTGGCCGCCGATGAAGGTGGAGAGGTCGGCCGGTGTGGAGACGATGCCGCCCGAGTCCCAGGCGCCAAACGCGCCGATCGCCTCGCTGACGTCCTCCGGCGGCTCGCCCGGGGCCGTGGCGTAGCCGTGCAGGTACGGGCAGGGCCAGACGGTGGCCCCGCGGCAGGCTGGTCTCGCGAAGGCCTGGCGGCCGGTACACCAGATCGCGCAGCAACGACTCGTGTGGGCGCCCCGTGGCCTGTTCGGCCATCAGCGCGACCGCGACGTCGTCCGAATTCGATGAGCCGTGGCGACTGCCGGACGGAAATGCGAGGTCCTGGTCGGCGACGGACTCCGGCAGACGGCGGGAGTGGAAGTGGTGGCGGGGTTCGGCACGGACGATGTCCTGGACATGCCCGCCGGCGTCATCGGATTCGAGGCGTCCGGAAGGATCTCTGCCGAGGACTACCGCGACACCGTACTCCGCGGTCGTGGACGCGGCGCAGAGCGGCGACGTGCGGTTGCTGCTCGTCGTCCGCGACTCCGGCGGCATGACGAGTGGCGCCGTGTGGCAGGACCTCAAGGTCGGCGTCGAGCATCTGCGGGCCTGGAAGTGCATCGTGCTGGTCACCGATCTCGACCGGACGACCCGTCTCAGCGCGTTCTGCGACTGGATGGCGCCCGGCGAGGCGAAGACCTCCCCGCTCGCGGCGCACGAGGAGGCGCTCGCCCGGGTCGCCGGCCGAGCGCCCGGCCAGGTCCTGAACGCCCGGCCGGCTAGAGGCCCGGCGCCTTGAAGGTGTTGAGGTACCAGAAGGCCGCCGAGTACCAGACCAGTGTGATCGTCAGGACCAGGGCGCCGCCGGCCACGGGCAGGACCCAGCCCGGCAGCCGGCGATGCCGGACGACGATCACCTTGGCGACGAAGGCTCCGTAGAGGAAGCAGCCGCTCAGCGAGTGCAGGGCGGTGCGGGCGTCGGTCGGTTCCACCCCGTAGGCGACCAGGCAGTGCCGGGCGATCGGCAGGGAGAGCAGGAAGGCCGCGAGGCCGACGAGTCGGTGGATCCGTCCGACCGGCCGTGGCGCCGCACCCAGGCCGGGTAGCCGGCCGTACAGCCAGAGCGCGAGCAGCAGCTGGATCAGCGCGAGGCCGAGGAGGGCGGTACCGAGCTCGGCCTTCAGCTGCTGGGCGTCGCCGAAACGGGTGCCGAAGAGACTGGTGGCGTAGGCCGGAGCGTGCGCGAGTCCGAACCAGTACACGCCGACCACCGTCGCGACCGGTAGAAGCGCCCAGAGCACGACCCGTACCGCCCGCCCGCGCCGCGTCCCTCCTCGCATCGGGCGTTCGTCGCCGGCCATGCGGATCAGTCGCCCTCGAAGTCGTACGGCGGGTGACCGTTGTAGACGATCTGGGTCTTGCCGTCGGTGCGTGTGGTGGTGGACAGCCTGGCCTGATCGGTGATCTTCGTGCTGCCGGCGCCGCCGCCGCACACCGCGGTGCACAGGGTGACGGCGGCGAGCGAGACGGCCGCGAGGCCGCGCTGATGCATGGTGCTCTCCGACGGATCGGGGATTTCCTGTCCCCCTCACTAGCAGTGCCGCCCAGCGCTGCCACGGCGGCGCGCCGCAGGGTCAGCGCGACGGGGGACGCGGGGGCCGTGGCAGTCGTACAGCCATCCGGTGGCCGGCGCCGCCAGGGCGCCCACGGCCATCGCCGCCACGTACAGCACCGGCGCCCACACGGCGGACGGCAGGTGCCGTTGAACCAGGCGGAAGGAGAGGACGCCGAAGGTGACGAGCCCGGTCGTGGTGGTGGCCGTGAACGCGGCGTACGTCCAGAACGCCCTCGGCAGACGTCGGTCCCCCGCCTGATGGTCCGACGCCGGTACGGCCGTGGCGGCCGCCTCGCGCTCGTGGGCTTCCGGCTCCGGCACCCGGGTCCGCAGCCGGTACAGGAGTCCCAGCACCGCGAGGCCGGGCAGGGCGAGCACGCCGAGCGCCGGACCGTAATCGCCACCGGTCAGCGCCGGCACTCCGGCCACGAGCAGGGGACCGATCAGGGCGCCGACCTGGTCCATCGCCTCGTGCACGGCGAAGCCCCGCCCCGCCGCAGCCCGAGCGCCACCTCATCGGCCCCGTCTCCACGGGCCGCGTCCCCCCCGAGAGCGGGTCACTCCCGTACGCCGACGGCTGACCCGCTCGCGGAGTCAGCCGCCGTTCGACATCCGAGGCGGGGGATCGCGTCAGGTGGTGTCCGGCCTCTCGGGGTGAGCCAGGAGGAGAGGCGAGCTCAGGCGTGCGTCGGGGTGCATCCGGAGCAGGTGGTGCACCACCCCGGACAGCCCGGGGAGCAAGCCCGGTGCGAACGCCTCCTTGGCGAGGCCACCGACCGGACCGCGCTGCTCGATGCCGGTGATCAACTCTGCGTCGGCCTGTGCGGCGGACGGTCCCTCGTACCCCTTCAGGCCGCGCAGGTGGTGCAGGAGCTCCCAGAGTCCGAGGTCGCCGTGACAGAGGGTGTGGCTCCAGCCGAACCCCTCGCGCAGGCCGGCCGGACCCGAACGGAGCGCGGCGTCCAGGTGGCGGGGATCGCCCGTGCGCCGGTAGAGGTCGAGGGCGGCCAGGCCGATGCCCGTGCTGCCGTGGCACCACGCGGTGGGATGGTCGACGTCTCCTCCGATCCGCGCATCGACCCAGGCGCCTACCTCCGGCGTGTACAGCGACTCCTCGAAGTCGTGTGCCAGAGTGCCGAGTTCGTACCACCGGCGCCGGTCGGCCGGGCTCCCGGCGGACGAGAGGGCGAGCCTCGTGAGCGCCCACCCGGCGCCGGTGGCGCCATGGGCGAATCCGCCGATGCCCTCGGGGAACATCACCGTGGACCACCGTGCTCCGCGGTCGTCGACGACCGCGGTCCGCTCCAGATGCCGACCGGCCTCCGCGGCGGCTTCCGACCAACGCTCCTCGCCGGTGAGTTCGGCGAGGTCGAGCAGGGGGACGACCGCGCCGGCCGCGCCGCTGAGCACGTCGAGGGCACGGTCCTCGGCGATGGCCTCCGGGGTCAGCAGCGCGGCCCTGGCGCGGGCGCGGTCGAGCAGCCCTGGCGTACCGAGGAGGCGGTGCAGCGCGGCCCAGGTCCACACCTGCGAGGCGATGCCGGTGAACCCGCCGAGCTGGCGGGTCGGCGTGGTGTCCTCGGTGGCGGACAGCACCTCCAGGGTGCCGGCCAGCACGGAGTCGACATCGGCCACCGGATCGGCTCGGCCGGCCCGCTGCTCCCTCTGGTACTCCGCGAGGGCGAGGGCGACGCCGCCCTGCCCGGTGTACAGGTCCGCGCCCAGCGGGCGGACGGCCCAGCCGTAGTCCGTGAGCACGGGACTGATCCAGGTCGCGGTGGCGTCGGCGCCGCGCACGGCCGTCTCGCAGACCGTCCGCACGGCCTCGGCCGCCAGCGCCCGGCGCCGCCGGTCCAGGTCCTCGGCGTGCGGCGCGCGGGCGGGCGTCCGTACCCGGTCGGGAAGCCTGCGTTCGTTCAGGTAGGCGCCGACCAGGGCGCTGCGGATGGTGTCGCGCTCACGGGTGAGGTCCGCCCGCCGCCACCCGGCGAGGAAGGCGTCAATGCGTTGTCCGTCCACCCGTTCGCCGAACGCGGGGATGTCTCCGACCAGGAGGTCCGCTATCTCCTGGTCGATCACGGCCGGTTCGCGGGGCGCGCCTGGTGCGGCGAGGGCGTTGCGGTGGAGGATGTCCCGGGCCCGGGCCAGGGCGGCGTCGGGGTCGTGCAGCGAAGCCGGGTGCCAGAGCATCCGGCCGATGTCCGTGTACGTCTGCGTGGGCCGCCGGATCCTGCGGACCCGGCAGCCGTCGAACGCCCGCAACAGCGCATCGAGTCCACCGCCCGCGTCGAGCTCCGCCAGGGCCGCGGTGAGCCCGTCGAAGCCGGTCAGCACCTGGTTCCAGTGGCGGATCAGCACCGGCTCGGGGCTGGGGTGGTTGCGGGCCGGCGGCAGGTCCACCGCGGCGATCTCCATTCGGGCGGTGTCCTGTCCTCCGTCCGTGATGACCGGGACGCGGATCTGCGGCTGCTGACCGGGCAGACCACCGGCGGCCGAGAGGTCCACGCCCGCGAGGGCGTAGCCGTCGGTGCGCAGCGGGAGGATGCCGGTGCGCAGCACGGTGTTGCGGATCGTCCGGGCAGCCCGGTCCACGGCGTCACCGCGCCCGCTCGGCGGAACCTCGACATCGGGGGTGAACAGGGCCTCGGCGTCGACGACGGCGGGCACCGGACCGTGGGCCACCAGGTTCTCGGCGTGCAGGTCGGTCCCGCCGAGGAGCCGCATCACCGCCAGCCAGCCGCCCAGGGCGCGGTAGAAGCGGGCGAGTTCCGCCTCGCCTCGGCAGTAGCGGTGACCGAGGTGCTCGGCCCAGCCGTAGCCGTCCCGTACGACCACCCTCGGTACGCCCAGGTCCTCGGCGCCGGGGACGGCGGCGACGAAGGAGCGCAGCGCGGCGTCCACCTCCACCGGTCGCGGCTTGTACATGACGCAGGCGGTCTCGAAGACCAGCAGCGCCACCGCCCGGCCACCGTGGTGGGTGTCCCCTCGGGCGAGCTCCAGGGTGCACAGCGGTCCGGGATCGCCCCCGAGCAGGCCGGCGACGGCCCGCCGGTCCGCGGCGAGCCGCGCGCCCAGCTCCAGGGCGCCCTCGATCAACAGACGTCCGGAGGCGAAGGCCCGTCGGCGCAGCGCCGGGTAGCGCCGGTGCAGGGTGTCGGAGAACGCGGGGGCGGAGGCCTGCCGGAGGAAGGCGTCCCAGCGTGCGGACGGGTCCGTGCCGGGCAGGTCGCCGGCGAGGGCGGCAGCCCGCAGCTCCAGCAGGAGCACCCGGTTGAGCCGGAGCTGGAGGGTACGGCGGAGGGCCTCGCGCGTCGCCTCGCGCAGGACTTCCCGCTCGTCGGAGGCCAGCCCGGCCATCCCCGGGATCCGGTCGTCCAGCTCCGCGAACAGCGGGGCCGCGAAGGCGTCCACGGGACCCGCGAACCATCCCTCGGGCGGCGGTCCGTCGGCCGCGCGGGCCGCTGCCACCGGTTCCACCATGCTGAGTCCTCTCCTGACGTCTGGGTCGGGTTTCCGCACACGGGGGGGGGCCGGCCTGCGCGTGGTCGGGCCTCGTCGGGCCGGGGAGCCCCTGAGGGCTCCCCGGGTGGTGCGTCCGGTACCGTACGGCGGTTCGTCAGCAGCAGTAGCTGTGCAGCGAGCCCGTACAGCTGCTGCACCCGGTGAGCAGCGCCTCGGTGCCGTCGGTCAGCGCGGCCTCTCCGGCCGCACCGCCCACGTAGAGCGGGCCGGCCGGGTTGTCGGCGCCGAAGGCCGTCTCGGCGCCCTGGAGCCAGGCGGTGACGATCTCATCCGCGCGGGTGGTGGACATGATGGACATGTGGTACCTCCTATGATTCGCCGGAAGTGCACGGGCTACAGAATCCACCGGAGGCGGCCCGTCCGGGATCTGCCAGAACCGGCCAATCGTCGAGCGGGATTCCGGGCGCGCCCGGCCCGGTCCGGAGGCCGCCGCCGCGCGGCCGGAACCATGGCCGCCGGTCGGCGCGCCACGGGCGCCGACCATGGTGGCGGGCGGTGTCGGCCCCCTGCGCGTCCGGGTCCGGAGCGGCACCGTCGCGAGGCGCGAGGGGACTGCGACGGCGCCCGTCAAGGGGCGCGGTCCCCACTCATTCGGCCATTCACGCCCCGTGGTGGCGGCGCGTACGGGGCGGTCCGGCGCACGATCGCCCGGTCGAGCGAGCAGTCGAGAAGACCCGCCGCGGCCTCATGGGGGTCGGCCTCCCGCCTCAAAGGGCGTATGTGCCGGTCGAACCGACGGCCCGGGTTCACACATGCCGGCACCCCTGCGTGACGCCGCGATGCGGCCGCGGCCCGGAGGGCGCCTGCGCCCTCGTTCTGGGTGCTGGGACTGCCGCTGCTGCTCGGCGTCCCGCCGGCCTGGCTGCTCGCCCGGGTGCCCTTCCCCGGCAAGGCGTTCGTCCGCTCACTCGTCCTGCTGCCCATGGCCCTGCCGCCGACGGTCGGCGGTGTCGCGCTGCTCCTCGCCTTCGGGCATCGCGAACTCCTCGGGCCGTGACCGGAGCAGCTGTCCGGCGGGCAGGCCCAGCGGGGCGCCCTGGCCCGGGCGCCGGCCGCCCGCCCCCTGCCGGCGATCGCCGCGCCCGAGACGGTGTCCGTCCATGCACGACGAGCGCCACGAGCAACGACTCGCGCCCCGGCCGACGTCGGTCCCGGGCGTCCGCGCGGGGGCGTTCCAGAGTGAAGGCGTCGACCGGGGTCAGCTCTCCGTAGGGGCCGTCGAAGGTGTGGTACGTGACGTGCATCCGGGTGCGCCCGGTGCCGCGGGTGCCCGGGTCGACGTCGAAGGCAGCGAAGCCATGGGTGAAGGTGAAAGCGGCACGACCGCGCGGTGCCGTGGTGAAGGACCCGGTCTCCTGCGCGGCGCCGTCGTGCCCGGCCGAGTACAGGTAGGTGGTGTCCGGCCGCAGCCCGGTGATGCGGGCGTGATGGACGCACACCTCCCGCTGGGAGAGCCCGTCACGGCAGGTACGGGTCTCGGCGTCGACCACCCGCCCGGTGCCACCGTCCGGCGACTCGAGGTGTATCCGCGGACGCCGGACGGACTGGGGGCTGATCCAGGAGACGGTCATCTCGGTGGCGGGATCGGCGCCGAACTGCAGATGCAGCCCGGCCACGCCCGGCACCCCGAGACGACTGGGTGTGCGCTGCAGCAACGGCGATGCCGCGGCCGCCGACCGGTCGGCGGCTTCGGCTCTTCCCGCACCCCCGACGGCGGCGGCAGCCGCGCCTGCCGTCGAGCCGGCGAGTAAGGTCCTGCGCGGAATTGACATGAAATTCCCTTTTCTCGAAGGAAGTTGATCGTATGAACCTTAAGGGTCATCCCGTAATTGATGACCAGGTGTTAAGGGGTAGTCCGCGGGCTCGTATACAAATCGGGGTTCACCTGCCGCCCGACTTGATCCATGGCCATTTGACGATGCAGACCACGACAGGGGCGACGAGCATGGCCAGCAGCCACAGGCCCACGCTCCTGAACTTGATTGGGTGGTGTCGGGTGGTGTGGGCTATCGGTCACCTGCGCCGGTGGCCGCCGGCCCATATGGGCCGGCGCTCGGTGTGCATACTGTGACCAGCAGAGGGGCCCTCGTCCGACCGAACGGCGATGGGCGGGACCGATAGCCACGGGCGGGGCCGGACGATCAAGGAGACCAGCGATGGATGTCGAGGAAAGCTGGCGCCGCTACGGGCTTCGCCCCGTCGGCGCGGACCTCGACGAGATCCGTGCACTCCTCAGAGAGCACACGGCGCGTGAGCGACGCGCCCAGGGCGAGGGCGACACCGAGCTGATGAGGCTCTGCTGCTTCCAGCTGTTCAACAGCGGCGACCTCGACGACGTGCTCCTGATCTGGAGTGCGAAGCAAGCCAGCTTCGACGCAGCGTGCTCGATCGACATCGAATTCCTGCTTGGGCACGGGCTCGACGCGACGAAGGCCCACCTCTCGGCCAACCGTGCACCTTCTGCCGCGGCGGCGCTGGATCGACTGCGCAAGCTCGAGGCGGACGGTGAATTCGAGGGCTTCTCAGTGGAGGAGCGCTCCGCCTCCTACGACCGGTACTACGGCGACTGACGATTCTGCAGCGCAGCGCCGCTCAGCCGTCCGTGATGAGGTCGGTGCCCGCAAGGCAGCCGTCGACGAGGTCCGCGCGGTACTGGATCTGCTTGAGCCGGCGCTTCACGGCCTTGGTGATCTGGCCCAGGTCGGCTGCGGCGAGGTTGCCGATGTCGCGTTTGACCAGCGACCAGATGCCCTCCTGCGTGTTCAGGTCCGGCGCGTAGGTGGGCAGCTGGAACACGGTGAGCCAGGCGACGTTCGCGGCGATGAACTCCCGCATCCCGGCAGCCAAATGGAGGCGGACGTTGTCCCAGACCAGCACGATCGGTCCGCCGAGCTGGATGCGGGCACGCACCAAGAGGTCGCGAAGGTCCCGCCGGCCGAAGCCCTTCGGTTCGTCCTTGCGGCCTCGGTACTCGCGGATGGCGTAGATCAGCCGGGACCGCTCACCCGGCTTGTAGCAGGTCATTCCCGCCATCGACACCCGTCCCGAGCCCCGGCCACGAACCCGGACCACGGGCGTACGGCCGATCCGGCCCCACGTTCTGGCGCGCGGCGGCGTCATCGACTGGCCTGCTTCGTCCTCGAAGACGATCCAGCCGTTGCACGCCGCCGCGGTGCTCTTACCCGCGGCCAGACCTCCTTCTTCCACAACTCCACGGTCGCGTCGTCGCGCTCGATGGCCCTGCGCGCGGGCTGCTGCCACGACCAGCCGTGCCGCTTCAGCAGCCGCCAGGTGCCCTCCACCGTGTAGCTCACGTGGAACAGCCGGCCGATCAGCGTCTTGACCCGCGCCAGCGTCCACCGCTGATCGGCCCAGCCGTGCACGAGCGGCCCACGCTCCAACTCCCGCTCCAACCTGGCGATCCGGGCCGGGCCAAGCCTGGGCCGTCCCGGTGATCCCTTCGACAGGACCCCGGCCTCGCCCCGCTCGCGCCAGGCCCGGCGCCACCGCTCCACCGACCGCTCGCTCACCCGCAGCGCGGCAGCGATCTCCTGGTTCTTCTCCCCGCCCTCGAAGCGTTCCACGGCATGCTGCCGGATCCGCTCCCCCGCGGCCCTCTCGGCCTCGGTCAGCCCGCCGCCCTGCGCGTACCTCACAACACCACGGCTACCGGCGGCGGCGCACGGCCTGGGCGGCGTGGGGGAAGTCGAGGCCGCGGGTGACGGTGCAGGTCTTGACGCGGTGGATCTCGTCACGGCCGTGCTCCGTGGCGCGGGTCTTGTCCAGCAGCGGCACCTCCCGCCAGGGCAGCTGCTTGAGGTGATGGTGCAGCAACGACTGATTCCCCTTGATCACGGCGATGTAGTGGGCCTTCTTCTCCTCCACCGGGAAGCGGGCATGGGCTGTCCGGGAGTGCAGGGCGTCGAAGGTGACCACGGTGTCGGCCAGGTCGAGGTCGGCGAGCATCGGCCGGAATACGGTGATCTCGTTGGTCTTGGCGCTGACCTCACGCTGGGCTGCGACCAGGCCGGCCCCGGTCATCGCGGCCAGAAGGTGGACCTGGGTGCCGTCGGCGCGGTGCGCGCCGCGAACGGTCTTGCCGTCCACGGCCGGCGAGCGGCGGGCGCGTCTGCCCAGTTCATGGTCGGGTGGCGGGCGGTCGGGATCCCGGGCGGCGAGCCAGGCGCCGATCGCCTCGTCGAGGGCGTCGCCGTCCACGCGCTGCAGGATTCGGCGCACGGTGGCTTCGGTCGGGGCGGTGGGCCCGGCGGGTTCGCGGCTGGGGCCGCCGAGGGCGGTGAGCACGGCGGCTGGGGCGTCGGCGGCCCGTTCCGCGATCGCGGTCAGGGATTTCGCGCCGGCCAGTACCGCGCACGCGGCGAGTGCGGGGACGAAGGCAAGGGGGTGGCGGCGTCCCTTGGCCCTACGTGGATCGGGCACGGTCGCGAGGCGGTCCAGCAGCTGCGGGTGTTCCCGGGGCTCGGCAAGGCTGCCGGTGGCGAGCCGGCCCAGGCCGGCGGGGACGGGCGATGATGATCGGGCAGGCACGGTCTTCCGTCGTGGTGATGGCAGCGGCCAAGATCCTTTCCCCGCGTATGGCCGCGGGTTCCCCGCGGGCGGGCGGTCCCCGCGGACGGCCAGTTGGACTCCCCACCGGAGGACTGGCTTGTACGCAGGGTGATCGTCGCCGAGGGATGACCCGGGCCGTGGTGGCGAGGGGCCCGGGCTGGGGTTACCCGGCGGTCGGCTCGGGGTGGATCTGCTCGATGCGGTCGCGCTTGGTGTACAGGTCCCAGTAGTGCTCGGCGAGGTCGTCGGGGTCGACGAGCGGGCCGACGCCTTCCGGCAGGGACGCGGCGGCGATCTCGCCCATCTCGCTGCGGGCGATGAAGGCCGCGATGGACAGCGTGCCGGCGTAGGCGCCGATGTCGGCGAGTTCGCCGTTGAGGGAGTGCAGCCAGTTGCGGGCGGCGGACATCAGCGGGCCCACGCCGCTCATGTACGGCCGCGGCTCCACGGCGGTATGGCCGGTGGTCATCAGGAACGCGCCGTCGCCGCGCTCGGCCCACTCGGGCAGCACCGCGCGGACCACCTCGACCGGGGTGAGCAGGAGAAGGGGGCTGTCCTTCTGCAAGGTGGCGGCGTCCAGCCTGGTGGCGGGGGCGAAGCTCTGTTCCCCGCTGATCGGCCCGTACTCGATGACGTCGATCCGGCCGAACCGGCCGCGGACGGCGTCGATGAGGGCGGGAACCTCGGCTGGCTTGGAGAGGTCGGCGGTGAATCCGACCGCGTCGATGCCCTCGTCAGTGAGCTGTTCGACGAGTGCGTCGAGACGGTCCTTGCGGCGGGCGACGAGGGCGACACGGAAGCCTTCGCGGGCGAAGCGGCGGGCGACGGAGGCGCCGAGACCGGTGCCGGCTCCGAAGACCGCGATGACCTTGGACGTGTCGGACATGGGGAGGTCTCCTCGGGCTTTTTGGGGTGTTCTGACTGTTCAGCAGGGGTTCGAGGTGGGTCAGCCGCGGGCGTTCCACACCAGCGGGGCGCGGCGGATCCAGGTCTCCTCGTCGACGGCGTCGAGGAGGAAGCGGGCGAGGTCGGCCCGGTTGATCCAGCGCCCGGGGGCGGTGGTGCCGGGGTCGGCGGCGCGCAGGGGTCCGGTGGCGGGCTTGTCGGTGAGGGCGACGGCGCGGGCGAGGGTCCAGTCGGTGTCGGAGGCGCGCACGACCTGGTCGACGCCGGTGTGGTCGGTGAAGCCGGCCTTGATGTTCGACAGGTTGATGAATGCCTTCATCAACGGGTTGAGGCGGGCCCAGTCGTCGCCGGCGCCCTGTGAGGAGGTCAGGGCGATCCGGCGGATGCCCTGTTCGGCCATGACGGTCAGGGTGTTGCGGGCGGCGTCGGTCATGAACATCGGCGGGCTGACCGGCTTGGCCCAGGGGTTGTCGGAGGCGCGGGCGTTGTTCAACACGCTGATCACCGCCTGGGTGCCGTGGGCGGCCTTGCGGATGTCGTCGATGTTCGCGGGTGTGCCCTGGATCAGCTCGATGCCGGCCGGGGCGTGGACGGCGGAGGGATCGCGGACGAGGGCGCGGACGCGGTGGCCGCGTTCGACTGCCTGCGCCAGGACGTGGGTGCCGGTGCGGCCACTGCCGCCAAGGACGAGCAGGTCGGTCATGGGAAGTCATCGCCTTTCATGGGCAAAGGGCCGGGCGGCGGGCGCCGGCGGGGGACGGATTCGGAAGGTCAGAAGGAGTACGGGCCGAAGCGGCCCCAGGCCACCACGACGGCCAGGGCCAGCAGCACGGCGTTCATACCGATCGCGCTGTACTCCCGGCGGCGGGCGTGGAAGGTGCCGGCCAGCACCATCACCACCGCGAGGCCGACGGCGGCGAGCGGGGTGAGGACCACCGCGATGCCGGTGGCGGCGGGCAGGACGAGGCCGAGTGCGGCGGCCGGCTCGACCGCCCCGATCAGCCGGACCGTGCCCGGGGCGAGGTCCTCGGTGTAGGGAAGAGTGCCGGCGAGCCTGTCGATCGGCTGGGTCGTCTTCATGGCGCCGGCCATCGCGAACACTGCGGCCAGCAGTCCCTGCAGGACCCACAGCAGGACGTTCATCGGACTCCTCGTCTCAGGATCACGGGGGCTGTGGGGGGATTCAGCCGTGTGCGGGGACGGCGCAGCCGTCCGGGCCGCAGGCCGGGGCGTCGCCACCGGCGGGGGTGAGGGGGTGGGTGTCGTCCCAAGCGGTGCGGAGCAGGTCCAGCAGGGTGTCGCTGTCCTGGGCACCGGGGACGCCGTAGCGGCCGTCGATGACGATGAACGGGGCGCCCGTCGCGCCGAGGCGCTGAGCGCGGGCCGCGTCATCGCGGACCCGCTCGCGGTGGCGGTGCTGTGCGAGGGCCTGTCGGGTCTGCTCGCGGTCCAGGCCCAGGGTGTCGGCGAGGGCGAGCAGGTCGTCCAGGGAGAAGACGGGCTTGGCCTTGCCGAAGTAGGTGTCGAAGACCGTGTCCCACGCTTCGCGGTTCTTGCCCTGGGCGGAGGCGTGGGCGAGGAACTCGTGGGCCAGGTCGGTGTTGCCGACCTGGTTGTCCAGCACCCGGTAGGGGCTCAGACCCTCGGCCGCGGCCAGTGCCTCGATCCGCCGGGTCGACGCCTCGGCCTGACCGCCGCCCACACCGTGCCGTCGCAGCAGAGCCTCGCGGACGGAGAAGGTGCGGTCCTCGGGGAAGCTGCTGCTGAGCGGGAACGAGTGGTGGACCACCTCCACCTCGCCCGCGTGCTCGAACCGCTCGACGGCCCGCTGCAGACGGTGATGGCCCAGCCCGCACCAGGGGCACGTCACCTCGGACCAGATGTCCACCTTCACCGCGCGCCTCCAATTCTTACGACTTGTTCGTAACGCCATGGTGGACCAGTATGGAAGGCGGCACAAAAGGCACATCCGTGTGCGTGCCGGAGAGGAATGTGCGTGATGGAACGGGCAAGCGAAGTGGCGACGACCGGTGAAGCGAAGGCGGTCGGGGCGGCGGCGATCGGGCCGTGCGCGGCGATCCCCGCCGAGCACATGACCTTCATCCGCGAGGTCCTGGACCGCGTCGGCGACAAATGGAGCCTGCTGCTGATCGCCGTCCTGGAGCCGGGCCCGCTGCGCTACACCGACCTGCAGCGCCAAGTCCCCGGGATCTCCCAGCGCATGCTCACCCTCACCCTGCGCCAACTCCAGCAGGACGGCCTGATCTCCCGCACCGCCTACGCCGAAGTGCCCCCGCGCGTCGAGTACACCCTGACCCCGCTCGGCCGTGGCCTCCACGAGATCGCCACATCCCTGGTCGGCTGGGCCGCCGCCCACCACGACGAGATCCGTGAGAACCGGGCCCGCGCGACCTCGGCGCAGCCGAGTACGGGTGCACGCGCCCGAGCCACCGGAGACCGTCACCGACGGTAGCGAAACACGCGGCCACCCGCCCCCGTCGGTGGCCGCGCCTGGAGGATTCCCACTGGCCACCAACATGGTGATCAGGGACTCGGCACCTCATGACCACTCGGAGGCCGTGCCCACCTCCGCTCCAGTCCGGTCCGCGAACCCCTCAGCCACATCAGGCGCCTCTCGTTCGCCTTGCCGAGGGAGGGCTCGCCTTTGCGTCGAAACTGCCGGTTCATCCCACTCGGGTCTCGCTCCTGACCAGCTCTTCCGGACCAGTCATGGACCGGAACCGCGGCTCACCCCCAAGGCGCCCAGAGCGTGTC
The DNA here is from genome assembly GCF_002156145.1 of Streptomyces sp. NRRL B-24572. Taxonomy (NCBI): domain Bacteria; kingdom Bacillati; phylum Actinomycetota; class Actinomycetes; order Kitasatosporales; family Streptomycetaceae; genus Streptomyces; species Streptomyces sp. NRRL B-24572. Next base: position 16,005 of record NZ_MWIG01000239.1, read on the forward strand.
TCCTTGGTCTGCTCGTCGGTTGATCGGACGTGTCTGTCCGATGGGTGATCACTGATGCGATGTGGGACCGGATCGAGCCGTTGATGCCGGCCGATCCGGGCCGTGGTCGGCGATGGGCCGACCCTCGTCGAACCCTGGAGGCCATCGCGTGGAAGTGCCGCACCGGCTCGCCCTGGCGGGATCTGCCGGATGAGCCGGGCTCGTTCCGGACCGCTCGCAAACGGCTGATCGGGTGGGCCGTGGACGGCACCTGGGAACGGATCCTCGCCGCGATCCTGATCCGGACGCGGATCTGGGTTCGAGTCAGCGGGAGCTGTGCGCTGCCTGAAGGGCCGCCCACTCCAAGACGGGGAACTCGTAGCCCCCGCGCCTCCTGTACCCGTGTGTCGCATGCTCGGAGAGAAGCTCCTCGATCATGGCCATGAAGGCACTGACGAACGCCTCTGTTTGTACCCGGCCTGCCCAGACCGGTCTCGCGTTCGACCACCAGGACGCCGGCTCGTTCAGGTCCGCGAACTCCACTGTCTGAACGAAGACTTCCTTCTCTGCCTGGTTGAAGAAGACTCTCGTCCGGCTCGGCCCGTCGAAGAACGTCACGAAGGTCGCACTGCACCCGGGGAAACGATCAGGGGCGTGACGCGAGCGTCGCGTGCCCACGCGCCCTTTCCGTCACGCTGCCGTCACGGGCCGCCGGGCAAGCTGCTGCCATGAGGCAAAAACACCGATGGGGTTCGTTCCTGGTCTCGGCCGTGGCGCTGGTGGCCGCCTCGTCGCCCGCCGTCGGGGCGGCCGCCACGCATGCCGCCGCTCCCGCGTGCACGTTCAGCCAGCTCATCGCCAACAGCGCACAGCGGGTCGGGGCCGACAAGGTGCGGATCACGCTGATCAACGACGGTCCGAAGGCGTGCGTGCTGCAGGGCTTCCCCGGCATGGCCCTCGCGGGTCAGGGGTCCCCGAACAGGAACAAGCCCCTCAAGGTCGTCCGCCAGGGCACCGCGAAGCCGGTGAATCTGGCGGTCGGCGGCAAGGCCTGGACGCTGATCGGCTTCACGCCCGTACTCGGCGAGGCCGAGGGCTACTGCGCCTCCGGGGCCAAGCCCTCCGTCGCGCCCTCGATCGTGCTGGGCGTCGGGGGCGGCGGACTGCAGCTGGGGCCGGACGACGGCGGCGACTTCGCGCTGTGCGGCGACACCGTACGCGCCACCGCCTTCGCCGGCAGTCGTTAAGGGGCGACGACATGCAGGTCGGCGACCAGCGTGCTCAGCCGTGGGGTGGGGTGAAGCCCGAGCTCGGCCTTCAGGCGCCGCGCGTAGTCCCGGAACTCGTGTAGGGCCTCCGAGGGATTGCCCTCCGCGAGATGCGTGCGGACGAGACAGATGCGGCTGCTCTCACGCAGTGGATCGGCGTGGACGGCCGTACGGGCCGCGGCCACGGCCTCGGCGTACCGCTCGGCGGCGGTGAAGGTCTTGGCCAGGGTCTCCAGGGCGTGGAGCCGCAGCTGGCGCCAGCGCTCCGCCTCCAGCTGGGCCCAGTCGTCGTACCACCCGGGCAGCAAGTCGACGGCGAGGGCTTCGACGGTGGCCATGGTGGGTCCTGGAGTCCCGTTCCGTGTCGATGTGGTGGGGTCCAGGACGGCCTGGGCGAGCGAGGTGGCGTACCGGAAGTCGACGACCGCGTCACGTGCGAGGCGTACCTCGGACGTGCCGATGTCGAGCGCGCGCTTGCCTGTGTCACGCAGTCGGGAGAGCGCCGATCTGAGATTCGCCTGGGCGCAGCGGTCCGGCACGTCCGGCCAGAGGGTCCCGGCGATCAAGGACCGGGGAACGGCCGCCCTGCTGCACAGGGCGATGAACGCCAGTACACGCTCCGAGCTCAGCGGGATCTCCGCAGGTTCGTCACCGACCCACAGGTCGAAGCCACCGAGGACTGCGATGCGTATGCGGGATTCGGGTCCGTGAGCCATCCATGGCCTCCACCGTCTCATCCGGTCGGAACGATCAGGGAGAGTGCAGGAACGTTCTTCACCGCAATGCTCCACTGCGCGTCCGCTCCTGTCGACCGCAGGACTCACCCCACCGAGGTGTGCGATGGCAGACAGTGACCGCGGGCACCGGACCGTGCCCCACACCGGCGACCTGCGGGTCGGGGCCTGGGCGCCGAGGCTCTTCTCGGAAGCCACCTCCCCGTGCTCGATCTGATCGAGCAACTGGCGAATGACCACAAAGCCATGGACCCCTCGGACTCCCGCTCGGCCGGCCTGGCACACGCGCTGCGAGTCCTTGGCCAGTCATACGCCGAACACCCCGCCTACCAGCGGGAATGGCGCCCATAGCCTTTCAACCGGCGAGTCGACGACCCGAGCGGCAGCGGTCCTCCACTGCCACCGCAACACCGTCGCCAACCGCCTCGAACGCCTCACGGGGAGTCGAACGCCTCGAACGCCTCACGGGGAGGTCGCTCACCCACCCCGGGCGACCTGGTCGAGCCGGCCCTCGCGCTGGAGGCTCAGCGCCTGCGCGTGGCCTGACCGGAGGCCGTGCCCCGCCGCTCGCGGCGGCCGTGCGGGCGGAGGGGGCGTTCGGCGTGGATCTGCGGATCAGCCCGCGACCCAGTCGGTCGCCTCGTCACGCCGCGCGAGCGGGAAGACCTTGGTCTCACCGGGGCTCATCCAGCCGAACATCGACGTGAGGTGGCTCATCCACTCGATGTCGGTCACCAGCGCGACCCGCTTCCAGGCCCGCAGGTGCTCCACACCCACCTTGAGGTCCTGCCACACGGCGCCTCCGGTCATCCCGTCGAAGTCGGTGACGACGAGCAGGAAGCGGACCTCGCCGGCGCCCGCGGCCTCGGTGAGAGCGGGGAGGACCGTGTCGCGGTAGTCCTCGGCGGAGATCTTGCCGTTCGCCTCGAAGCCGACCACCCCGGCCGGCATGCCGTCGAGCTTGCTGATCACAGAGCCTCCTCGTTCCTGGATCCCTCGGACCGCCCCGTCCTCGGCTGCCCGTCACTCCCCCGAGCCTTCCGGGGTTCGTCCCGCCCGGCAGGCCGGCCTACGCCGAACGGGCGAGGCCGACGCACGGCACAGGGATTCTAATTTGCCCGATATGCGCCCTACCACCCCTCCGCCTAGCCTCGAACGGTCAGCGGTCCGAGCGAGAGGGGTCACCCGTGCCCGACGACAATGCTGTTCCCGCCTCCCTGGCCACATCGGACACGGTGAAGACCTCGGCCGGCACGTTCCTCTTCGAGGACGGGCTGCCGACGGTGGAGACGGCCGAGACCGTGTACGGGCAGCTGGACCGGATGCACGGGATCGAGGCGTACCTGGCGGGGCTGCCCGCGGTGTCGCTGTGGGCGATGCGGCGGGCGATGGCCGACGCGGGAGTCGCCGACGGTGACGTGCTGCTGTTCTCCGAGCTCATGGACGCGAACTCGCTGTTCCTGACGGCCAACGCCGACACCGTCTACTTCCTCACCTTCGTCGACCTGTCCGCCGGGCCGGTCGTCGTCGACATCCCGGAGGACTGCCTCACCGTCGCCGACGACATGTGGTTCCGCTGGGTCACCGACCTCGGCGTGCCGGGGCCCGACCGGGGAGCCGGCGGGCGGTACCTGTTCGCCGGGCCGGGCTACGAGGGGCCGCTGCCCGAGGGCGGCATGTTCGTACACCGGGTGCGGACGAGCCGGGTGTGGCTGCTCGGGCGCTGCTTCCTGGAGGACGACGACCCGGCACCCGCAGCGCGGCGCGTGAGGGAGCAGCTGAAGATCACCCCGTACACGCCGGGCGGTTACGGCACCGCGATCGGCTCCTTCCTCCTCGGCGAGGCCGGGCTCGCGCCGCTCGCCGAGCCCCGCTCGCCGCGGTTCGTCGAGGGCAGCGGGCTCGTCATCAACACGATCGCGCCGGTGGACGCCTCGTACTTCACGCTCCTGGACGAAGCCGTGCAGGCCGAGCCCGTCTCCGCGCTCGATCCGGAGGTCGCCGCCCCGATCGCGGCGGTCGGCATCGTCAAGGACAGGTCCTTCGCCCCAAACCGGTACTGGAGCGAGGTCCTCGACGACGCCGTGGCGACCGCCAACGCCTACGCGCGCACCGTGGCGATGCGCCCCCGCCGGGAGGAGGGCTTCCACTACTACCCGGGCACCGGCTCGAACTGGACCTCACCGCTGTTCACCGGCGGCTACGACTTCCAGACCCCGCCACCGCTGGTCACCCGTGAGGGCATCAAGCCCTTCCCCGACCGCGGGGCGAAGCTGCCCAACGCCCGCGCCTCGTTCTTCTACCTGGCCACCGGTATCACCCCCGCCATGTGCATGAACCTGCCGCGCATCGGCTCCCAGTACGTGGGCGCAACCGTCGACGCGAACGGCGAGCCGCTGGAAGGCGGGCGGACGTACCGGCTGGTCCTGCCCGTCGGGATCCCCGCCGAGAAGTTCTGGTCGATCACCCTGTACGACAACCAGAGCCGCTCCATGCTCGCCACCGGCCAGCGCTTCCCCCGCGCCGGCTCGCAGGGCTACCCGACCCCCGCCGCCACTCCCGAGGCCGACGGCTCGACGGTGCTGTGGTTCGCCCCCGAACGCCCGGCCGGGGTGGTGGAGGGCAACTGGGTGCAGACCCTCCCGGGCCGCAACTGGTTCGCCGTCCTCCGCTTCTACAGCCCGCTGCCGGCCTTCTTCGACAAGAGCTGGCAGCCCGGCGAGATCGAACCCCGCACAGAGAGGCCGTGACGCATGACCAGCATTCCCGAGGACGTCCTGCGATCCATCGCCATGCCCGACCACGTCACCACCCCGCTCGGCGACCTGCGCTTCTTCGACGGCCTGCCGGACGCGGCCACCGTCGCCTCCTCCTACGACCTGCTCGACCTGGTCCGCGGCATCGACGTGTACCTCGACACCGTTCCCGGCGCCTCCCTCGTCGCGCTGCGGGCCGGACTGCGCTCGGTCGGCGTCGACAGTTCGCGCACCCTCGCGTACACCGATCCCCGCGCGAACTCGGGGAGTTACTACCTCACCCCCAACACGGAGACGACGTACGGCACGACCTTCCTCGACCTGCGCGCGGACGGGCCGACGGTCGTGGAGAACCCGCCCGAATCGCTGTGCGTCGTCGACGACTTCTGGTTCCGCTACGTCGCCGACCTCGGGCTCGCCGGGCCCGACCGGGGCGCCGGCGGGAAGTACCTCTTCCTGCCGCCGGGGTACGACGGTGACGTACCCGACGGATACGTCACCTACCGCTGCCCCACGTACACCAACTGGCTCGTGGTCCGCGCCCTCGGCGGGGTGCCCGCCCTGAAGGCCACGCGCGTGTACCCGCTGGCGCAGGCCGACGCCCCTCCCCCGATGCGCTACCTCAACATCGCCGACACGCACCACAACACCGTCCACTCCAACGACTACTCCTACTACGAGGAGATCGACGCCCTCGTCCAGGAGGAACCGGTCGAGGCGCTCGACCCCGAGCGGGCCGGGCAGCTCGCCGCCATCGGCATCGTCAAGGGCCGTGCCTTCTCCCCCGACGAGCGGCTGCGTGGACTGCTGGAGAAGGCGGCGCCCATCGCCGCCGCCATCGCCCGTGCCCTGGTCTACAAGCCGCGCGACCCGGACGTGTACCTCTATCCCGGCGAGTCCTCCTGGAAGACCCCGTTCGTGGGCGGCAGCCACGAGTTCCTGCGCGACGGCGCCCGGCTGCTCGACGCCCGTGCCCTCTTCCACTACTTCGCCACCGTCATCACCCCGGCGATGGCGGCGAAGACGGTCGGGACCGGATCCCAGTACGCGTACACCGCCGAGGACGCCACGGGCACCTGGCTCGACGGCTCCCGCCACTACCGGCTGCGGCTGCCCGCCGACGTCCCCGCCAAGAACTTCTGGGCCGTCGACCTCTACGACACCCAGACCCGCTCCCTCCTCCAGACCGACAACCCCTACCCCGCGCTCTCCAGCCTCTCCGGCACCGTCACCGTCGAGGACGACGGCACCACCGAGCTCTTCTTCGGACCGACACCGCCCGCCGGACGGGAGGGCAACTGGATCCGGACCGTCCCGGGCAAGGCGTGGTTCGCGATGCTGCGTCTGTACGGGCCGCTGGAGCCGTGGTTCGACAAGACGTGGCGTCCTGGTGAGTTCGAGCCCCTCGACGCCGGCTGAGCGTCAGCCCCGGAGGCGGTCCGCGAGCCAGGCTTCGGCCTGGTCGTGGGCCGCCTCCAGTGGTGCGAGGAGGGGGCCCGGCGTGCGGTGTCCAGCGGACCGCTCCGGTCACGTTCCCAAGACCGCACCGGCACGGGCAATGCGTGGGGGTCACATCGACTTCATCCCTGTTCCGCCGCACAACCACCGTCGGCTTCCCGTGTGCACAGAGGCCGGCATCGCTCCGACACGGCCGTTCTCCGCTGTACAGCGCCACGGCGGGCACCTGGCTTGCGATGACCCGGCGGCGGCGGTGTCCTCCCCCGCCGCCGAACCCCTCCTCCTCGCGAAACAGGGAGCTCCCCGTGCCCGGTGCCTGCCCGAAGAACATGCCGCACACTCTCGACTACCCGTCGGTGGGCGTGGACGCCCTGCTCGCCGGTGCGGCCCACGCGTACGGCGACACCACCGCCGTGGTGGACGCGACGAGTCGGTGGGCTTCGCCGAGCTGTACGACCGTGCGCTGCGTGTCGCGGGGGGGGCCTGCGGGCGCGGGGTGTCCGGCCCGGCGGCACCGTGGCGCTGCACATGACCGACTCGCCGAGCTTCGTGGTCGCCTGCTACGGCGCGCTGTGCGCCGGCGCCGCGGTGGCACCGATCAACCCCGCCCAGCCGGAGGCCGCGCTGCGGCAGCAGCTGGCCGACGGCACGGCGAAGGCCGTGGTGACCAGTCCGGTGGGTGTGGCAACCGCGGTGGCGGCGGCCCCGAGGCCGTGAACGAGCACACCGTGCCCACGGGCGAGGGGTCGTTCATCGCCATCGCCCCCTTCTTCCACGGCTTCGGTCTGGGCGGGCACAACCTCGACACGCTCCTCGGCACCACGGTCGTCCTGGTCCCCGGCTTCTCCCCGGAGGATCTCCTCGCCGACATCGAGAAGCACGCCGTCACCCAGGTCATCGGCTCCCCCGCCATGTACTACGCCCTGCTGCGCAGCCCCGCCATCAGCAGCCACGACCTCGGCTCCGTCCGCGTGGTCACTTCGGGCGCGGCGCCGATCGACACCACGGCCCTCGCCGAGCTGCGAGGGTTCTTCCCCGCGGCCTCGGTGAACGAGGGGTACGGGCTGACCGAGGCCACCCTGGGCCTCACCGGCTGCCCGATCGGCGGCGGGATCCGGCCGCTGCTCGACCGCCATGATCCGCGTCCGCTCCCGGGGGAGGTCGGCGGCGAAGACGCCGACGACCAACCGGGTGAGGCCACACCACGGGTCGGGCCGGCGACAGCGTCCGACATCGGCGCGAAGCGACCTTCCGTCCCCCTCAACCCTTGCCAGACCTATCGAGAATCGATAGATTCCCATCGGAATTCGATGGAAGGATGGGTCATGGGCAAGCTGACCGTGGGCGCACTGCGCGCCGTGCTCGTATCGGTGTTCACCGGCACCGTGTTCGTCCAGGCATTGATGGCCTGGGTGCTGGTCAGCGGGAACGATCCGGAGGACGGGTCGCTCCCGCTGACCCCCCTGCGCGTGATCACGATCCTGGGCATCGGGACGGTCCAGGTCGCCCTGGTCTGCGTCTGGCGCCTGGTGACGATGGTGCGGCGCGGGACCGTGTTCTCCCACGCCGCCTTCCGGTACGTGGACGTCATCATCGGCGCGATCGTCGCGGCCGCACTCGTGTGGTTCGCGGTGACAGCCCTCAACGCGCCCGGCCAGCGGGACGACCCGGGCGTCACCGTCATCATGGGCGGGATCGGCGTGGCCATCCTGGGGGTCGCCCTCATCGTGCTCGTGCTGCGCATGCTGCTCGCCCAGGCCACGCGGATGCAGGCCGAGTTGGACGAGGTGATCTGATGCCGATCGCCGTCGACATCGACGTGATGCTCGCCAGGCGGAAGATGTCCGTGGGCGAACTCGCGGACCGCGTGGGGATCACACCCGCCAACCTGGCGGTACTCAAGAACGGCCGCGCCAAGGCGGTGCGCTTCGCGACGCTCGCCGCGCTCTGCGAGGTACTCGAGTGCCAGCCGGGCGACCTGCTGCGCTGGGAGGCCGAGGAAGTCGCAGGCGGATGACACGCCCGCAGCGGGCGTGAAGACACCCGGCAGCACCGTGCCCATGCGGCCCCGGCGTCGGTCCGGGGCCCGGTCCCGGACCGACGGGAACGACGGCCCGCCCTCGGGCGAGTTCGCCCGCGCCGACCGGCCGCCGAGGCCCCCACCACCCCATGTGTCCGGCAGGTCGACGTCGAGGTCGGGGACCGGGTGGTGTAGCTGCGGCAGCGACTGCGGCCGGCCGGTCGACGGGCGACTCCCGCACGCGGCGGCCGGCCGGTCCGGACGACCGCGACGGCGCCCGCCCACCGGCTGTGCGCCCTGGCCACGACACCCCCGACCCGGCCTGGTCCGGGCCCGCGAAGGCGGTGCGGCCATCGAGACCGAGGTGGGGCGGACTGCCCGCCGAGGGCCTCGGCGCCCTCCTCGCGACCCCGCCCCGCCCCATGGCCCTCGGCAGGGTGGAGCTCGCGGACGGCAGCTTCCCACCCGGCTTCCGCTGCGAACCGGAGGCCGATGAAGCCGAACATCTCCGCCCCCGGTGTGAACGTCATGTCCACCTGGCCCGGCGGCGGCTACCGCTCGCTGAACGGTACGTCGATGGCCACGCCCCACGTCGCGGGCGCCGTGGCGCTGCTCTGGTCCGAGGCGCCGTCCCTGATCGGCGACGTCGACGGCACCGAGGCCCTGCTCAACCGGACCGCACGCGACGTGGCCGACACGCACTGCGGCGGCACGGCGGACGTGAACAACGTCTGGGGCAACGGAAAGCTCGACGTCCTCGCCGCCGTCGACGCGGCACCGCACACCGCCGCCATCGTCTCCGGACGCCTCACCGACCGGGCCACCGGCGCCGCCCTGAGCGGCATGACCGTCAAGGCGACCGGCGCCACCACCACCCGCACCACGGTCACCACCGCCGACGGCGCGTGCCGCCTGACGCTGCCGGCCGGCACGTACGCCTTCGGTCTCAGCGGCTACGGCTACCGGGACACCGCCGAGTCCGGCTACGAGGTCGTCGCCGGCGCGGACGCCACGAAGGACTTCGCGCTCACCTCCGTACCGCACCACGCCGTCAGCGGTGTCGTCCTGGACGTGACCGGCGCGCCGCTGGCCGGGACCTCCGTCACCCTGGGCGGCACCCCGCTGCCGGGCACGACGACCGACGCCGCGGGCCGCTTCACGTTCCCGGACGTCGCCGAGGGCACCTTCGCCGTCGACGCGGCGCCGGCCGCCCCGGTCAGGTGCAACGGGCGCCACTCCGGTCCGCTGACCGTCGACGGCGACGAGACGCCAACCATCCGGCTGCCGCACCGTACGGACGCGGGCGGCACGTACTCCTGCGCCCCGGTGGCCTCCTCGTGGATCGCCGGCACGACGAAGGTCGCGCTGAGCGGCGACGAGGACGTGACGACGGTCGCGACCCCGTTCCCGGTCACGTACTACGGCGTCGACTACACGAGCGTCTCCGTCACCACGAACGGCCTGGTGAACTTCCTCCAGCCGCGCCTCGGCGACTACGCCAACACGACGCTGCCCACCGCGACCCGGCCCAACGGCGTGCTGGCCGCCTTCTGGGACGACCTGGTGCTCGACAAGAAGTCGAGCGTCCGCACCTCCCTCACCGGCAGCGCGGGCAGCAGGAGGTTCGCGATCGTCTGGAACAACGCGGCCTTCACCGCCGACCCCGCCGTCCGCATCTCCTTCGAGGCGGTGTTCGACGAGGCCGACGGCTCGATCACCGTCCAGTACCAGGGCGTGGACGCGAACGCCCTGCAGAAGGGTTCCTCCGCGACGGTCGGCATCGAGAACCAGGCCGGGACCGACGCCCTCCAGTACTCCTTCGCCGAAAGCGTCCTGAGCGACGCCACCGCGATCCGCTTCTCCCCGAAGGCAGCATGATGAGCGATCACCGCCGCAGAGGACTCCACCTCGCCGCCGCCCTCGTGGCGGCCGGGCTGGCGCTGAGTTCCGCACCGCCCACGGCCGTCGCCGCCGGCACGGACGCCCTGAGCCTCACCGAGGCCCAGAGCGAGGAACTCGCCCAGCGCCTCCAGCCCGACGTCTACGGGGACCTGACGGAGAAGGCCGACCCGCAGGGCGCCGCCACCGGCACGGACACAGGAACCGGCACTGACGCCGCCACCGACGCGGACACAGGAACCGGCTCCTCGCTGGACGCCGGTGTGAAGGCCACCGTCCGCGGCTCCGTCGAAGGCGCCCAGGGCATGGCTGCCACCGTCCCGGTGACGGACCAGGCGGGCGACTACTTCACCCTCCACTCCCTCGGCAACGTCTCGCGACGCGCCGCCGACGGCAGCACGGTGTGGGAGCGGGACAACGCCTCCTTCTACAAGGAGTGGAACCTTCCCCCGCTGTCCCCGCGCTACCCGGCCGAGCCCTACCCCGCCCGCATCGTCATGGGCTTCAACGCGGTCACGCCCTTCTCCGCGGCATCGGACCACGGCTACGCGACCGGCGACCTGACCGGCGACGGGGTTCCGGACGTCGTCTTCACGGCGGACGTCGGCAGCTACCCCTTCCGCCCCTTCGTGGCCCAGGGCTACCCGCTGCCGACCGGTACGTTCGTCACCGTCCTCGACGGCAGGACCGGCAAGACCCTGTGGAGCAAGCCGTACGCGGGCGCCTACCAGGTCACCGTCGTCGACGGGACCCTGATCCTGGCGGACAGTCCGACGCTGAACCTCAACGCGCCGACCACCGCGAAGGTGACTCTCACCGGCATCCGTTTCGAGCACGCCGACGGCGTCCTCACCCCGGCGGACACCTGGACCTACGACACCGGGAAGACCAAGGCGAACGCCGCCTCCTGGGCGAGCCTGAAGCCGCTGGGCGGCGGACTCCTCGCCGCCTCCTGGAACCTGCGCAAGACCAGCGCCACCGCCGTCCCCGAAGGCCACACCCTGGTCCTCGACACCACCGACGGCACCGTGACATGGCAGTCGGCCACGGACCGGCTCTACTCACGTCAGCTGCATCTGGACGCCTCCAGGGAGCGGCTGGTCGCGCTGGAGCAGGCCGACCCGAACGAGGGGGTGCGGTACGAGATCGCCTCGTACGCCCTCGCCGACGGCACCCGGACCACGCTCGACGTGCGGACCAACGCGTTCCCGATCGCTCTCGCGGTCGGCGACATCACCGGGGACGAGCGGCCCGAGTACGCCGTCAGCGAGGACACCCTCGACCCGAACCTGTTCGTCAACGCCAACACCGTGCGAGCCCTCGACGGGGACTCCCGCACCCCGTTGTGGTCCCGGACGGTCAAGCGTGACCCCGCCAACGGGCGGGACGGCGCGACCGCCTTCGGCCTGGCCGTGGCCGGTGACCGGATCGTCGCCTCGTACCTGGACGACCAAGGCCGCGAGACGGCCGACAACCGCGGCTCCGGCCGCTACGCCAGGATCGCGGCGCTCGCCGGCAACAACGGCGCGGTGAAGTCGGAGAAGCGCGGGGTCGTCGCGTCGCAGGCGTGGGTCCAGCCGTACCGGCAGGGCCCGGACTGGCGGGTACGCACCGTCGACACCGACCAGAACATCCACGTCTACAACGTAGGCGGTGGCAACGAGCTGTCGGTGACGCCGATCCGCAGCGAGCTGTCCTCCGGTGTGCTCACGGACGTCGACGGCGACGGCACGCAGGACGTCGTCGCGGGCGGGCGGTCCCGTGGGGTGTACGCCTACGACGGCGCCTCGATGCTGGCCGGCACGCCCCGGCTGCTGTGGCAGTCCACCCTGCCCGGTCAGATCCACCGGATCGTGAAGGCCGACACCGACGGCGACGGGCGGGACGAACTGGTCGTCGCGGCCGACACGGCCACGGCCGTCCTGGACTCCCGTACCGGGAAGGTGCTCACCACGATCGACGGGGGCGGCCGGTTCGTGTGGACGGTGACCGCCGGTGACACCGACGGCGACGGAAGGGCCGAGATCGTCGTGCCCACCGACGCGGTGCGCGTCTACGGCGGGAGCGGCAAGGCGCGCTGGTCGTACGCCGCTCCGGCGGAGGCCGGGCCCGTCGTCTTCGGTGAGGCCTCCCTCTCCGAGGGCCGGGTCCACGCCGAGTACGCGAGCCGCACCGGCTTCCAGGCGCAGGGCGTGCCGGCCGGCGGCGTCGCCCTGGACGGGGCGACCGGCGCCGTCCGCTGGACGGTCGACCCGCGTCCGGCCGGCGCCACCGGGCCCGTCATGGCGATCCCGCTGCGGGGCGCCACCTTCGCCTCGCCCTCCATTCCGTACGCGGACGGGCACGCCGTGGTCCACACGTGGCTGGCCAAGGGCGGGTCGTTCAACGGTCTGGTCACCTTCGTGGAGATCCGCGACGGCCGCACCGGGGAGCTGCTGCACACCGGCCTGGCCGGCGGCCCGTGGACGCTCGGCACGTGGTTCACCGGCCCGGAGGGCCTGTACCTGGGCTCCACCGCCGCCGTGCGCCTCTTCGGCCCGGACGGCGCGGACCGCACCATGAGCACCGTCGGGCAGATCGAGAACGCCGGCCTGGCGACCGGGCCGAACGGGCAGCGCTACGTCCTGGGCAGCGGGACGAACTTCTTCCAGCTCTTCGACGTCGCCTCGGTGACCTCTCCCTCGGGCGGTTTCCAGTCGGGAGCGTTCACCAAGAACCTCGCGGGCAACCGCGAGATGCTGACCGGTGACATAGACGGAGACGGCAAGGACGAACTCGTCTCGCTCGGCTTCGACGAGTCGGGCACCGACCGCACGGCCGCTCTGGAGACCGGAGGGTACTTCGTGCCCCACACCGACCTCCGCCGGCTGACGGTGCTGACCCTGGACACGCCCTGACCTCGTCGTCCCGAGCCGTACCCGCACCCGCAGGCCCCCCGATGCCGAGGCGTCGGGGGGCCTGCGGCCCGCCCGGTCTCCGGAGGTCCCCCGCTGTCCGAACGCTGGCCGCGGCCGGGCGCGCGCACCCTGGTGAAACTGCTCGCCGTCGCCCCCGGCCATCAGCTGCACCGGATCAAGGTCATGGACACCTGCTGGCCCGACGCCGACCAGCAGTCGGCGCTCGGCAGTCTGCGCGTCGCCCTGCACGCCGCCCGGCGTGCCCTCGAACCCGAACTCGCGCCACGGACCGGCCTCCTCCTACCTGACCACCGACGGCGCCCTGATCCGGCTCGAACCCGCCACCGTGCGGATCGACGCGGACGAGGCCGAGCGACAGGCCGTGACGGCGCTGGAGACCGGCGGCACGGAACGGCTCACCGAGGCCCTGGCCGCCTTCACCGGCGAACTCCTGCCCGAGGACCGCTACGCGCCCTGGACCCGCTCCCG
>NZ_MWIG01000024.1:0-2500 GCF_002156145.1 Streptomyces sp. NRRL B-24572
CAACTGAGGACAAGCCCTCGGCCTATTAGTACCGGTCAGCTCCACCCCTTGCGGGGCTTCCACATCCGGCCTATCAACCCAGTCGTCTACTGGGAGCCTTACCCTCTCAAGGAGGTGGGAATACTCATCTCGAAGCAGGCTTCCCGCTTAGATGCTTTCAGCGGTTATCCCTCCCGAACGTAGCCAACCAGCCATGCCCTTGGCAGGACAACTGGCACACCAGAGGTTCGTCCGTCCCGGTCCTCTCGTACTAGGGACAGCCCTTCTCAATATTCCTACGCGCACAGCGGATAGGGACCGAACTGTCTCACGACGTTCTAAACCCAGCTCGCGTACCGCTTTAATGGGCGAACAGCCCAACCCTTGGGACCGACTCCAGCCCCAGGATGCGACGAGCCGACATCGAGGTGCCAAACCATCCCGTCGATATGGACTCTTGGGGAAGATCAGCCTGTTATCCCCGGGGTACCTTTTATCCGTTGAGCGACGGCGCTTCCACAAGCCACCGCCGGATCACTAGTCCCGACTTTCGTCCCTGCTCGACCCGTCGGTCTCACAGTCAAGCTCCCTTGTGCACTTACACTCAACACCTGATTGCCAACCAGGCTGAGGGAACCTTTGGGCGCCTCCGTTACCCTTTGGGAGGCAACCGCCCCAGTTAAACTACCCATCAGACACTGTCCCTGATCCGGATCACGGACCGAGGTTAGACATCCAGCACGACCAGAGTGGTATTTCAACGGCGACTCCACCATGACTGGCGTCACGGCTTCACGGTCTCCCACCTATCCTACACAAGCCGAACCGAACACCAATATCAAACTGTAGTAAAGGTCCCGGGGTCTTTCCGTCCTGCTGCGCGAAACGAGCATCTTTACTCGTAGTGCAATTTCACCGGGCCTATGGTTGAGACAGTCGAGAAGTCGTTACGCCATTCGTGCAGGTCGGAACTTACCCGACAAGGAATTTCGCTACCTTAGGATGGTTATAGTTACCACCGCCGTTTACTGGCGCTTAAGTTCTCAGCTTCGCCCTGTCGAAACAGAGCTAACCGGTCCCCTTAACGTTCCAGCACCGGGCAGGCGTCAGTCCGTATACATCGCCTTACGGCTTCGCACGGACCTGTGTTTTTAGTAAACAGTCGCTTCTCGCTGGTCTCTGCGGCCACCCCCAGCTCGGAGTGCAAGACTCGTCACCAGGCGTGGCCCCCCTTCTCCCGAAGTTACGGGGGCATTTTGCCGAGTTCCTTAACCATAGTTCACCCGAACGCCTCGGTATTCTCTACCTGACCACCTGAGTCGGTTTAGGGTACGGGCCGCCATGAAACTCGCTAGAGGCTTTTCTCGACAGCATAGGATCATCCACTTCACCACAATCGGCTCGGCATCAGGTCTCAGACTATGTGTCACGCGGATTTGCCTACGTGACGTCCTACACCCTTACCCCGGGACAACCACCGCCCGGGCTGGACTACCTTCCTGCGTCACCCCATCGCTTACCTACTACCACCTTGGGCCGGCGGCTCCACCACTTTCCTTTCCCCGAAGGGTCCGGAACGGCTTCACGGCCTTAGCATTAATGGGCTCGATATTGGGCGTTTCAAAGCGGGTACCGGAATATCAACCGGTTGTCCATCGACTACGCCTGTCGGCCTCGCCTTAGGTCCCGACTTACCCTGGGCAGATCAGCTTGACCCAGGAACCCTTAGTCAATCGGCGCACACGTTTCTCACGTGTGTATCGCTACTCATGCCTGCATTCTCACTCGTGAACCGTCCACAACTCGCTTCCGCGGCTGCTTCACCCGGCACACGACGCTCCCCTACCCATCACAGCGGGCGTTGGCCCTATTGCTGCAATGACACGACTTCGGCGGTACGCTTGAGCCCCGCTACATTGTCGGCGCGGAATCACTTGACCAGTGAGCTATTACGCACTCTTTCAAGGGTGGCTGCTTCTAAGCCAACCTCCTGGTTGTCTCTGCGACTCCACATCCTTTCCCACTTAGCGTACGCTTAGGGGCCTTAGTCGATGCTCTGGGCTGTTTCCCTCTCGACCATGGAGCTTATCCCCCACAGTCTCACTGCCGTGCTCTCACTTACCGGCATTCGGAGTTTGGCTAAGGTCAGTAACCCGGTAGGGCCCATCGCCTATCCAGTGCTCTACCTCCGGCAAGAAACACACGACGCTGCACCTAAATGCATTTCGGGGAGAACCAGCTATCACGGAGTTTGATTGGCCTTTCACCCCTAACCACAGGTCATCCCCCAGGTTTTCAACCCTGGTGGGTTCGGTCCTCCACGAAGTCTTACCTCCGCTTCAACCTGCCCATGGCTAGATCACTCCGCTTCGGGTCTTGAGCGTGCTACTGGATCGCCCTGTTCGGACTCGCTTTCGCTACGGCTTCCCCTCACGGGTTAACCTCGCAACACACCGCAAACTCGCAGGCTCATTCTTCAAAAGGCACGCAGTCACGAGACGTACCGAAGTACGTCCGACGC
>NZ_MWIG01000240.1:0-9113 GCF_002156145.1 Streptomyces sp. NRRL B-24572
ACACCCCCCAGGGCCGAGCCGCCGCAGCAGGAACGTCATCGCCGCCGCCGCGACCGCCGTCTTCAGGACGGTGACCGCGTACACCGCGTACTCGACGTCCCCGCGCGGGAAGAGCGCGACCAGCGGCGCGAAGGGGCTCGACAGATAGGTGCCGTAGTCGGGCAGGAAGCTCGTGCCCCAGCCGGCCTGCCAGTCGAGCAGCAGCCCGCCGTCCGCCCGGCCGTGCAGCAGGTCCCACAGGTGCGCGTGGAACGGCACGAACTGGTTGGCGAGGTCGTTGACGGCCCGGTGGCGCGGCCCGAAGGGGAAGACCCGGGCGACGGCGTCCCCGCCGCAGACGGCGACGACGGCGAGGAGGGCGGAGAGCAGGTACGAACGCTTGGTTTTCGGCATGGCGGATCGAATATGACAGCGGACGCACGGGAAATGACGGGTCCGGCGGGCCAGTTCACGCGATGGTCGCCTGAAGGTCATCCACCCGGACCGGCCGGGACACCGGACTCCGTTGTCGTGGTCCGCGTGCTGCTCTCGATCGTCGTCCCGTGCTTCAACGAGGAGGACGTCCTCGCCCGCTTCCACGACCACGTGACCGCCGAATTCTCCCGCCTGGAGGGGGAGTTCGAGCTCGTCTACGTGGACGACGGAAGCCGGGACGGGACCCTCCCGCTCCTCCGGGAGCTCGCCGGAGCCGACCCGGACCGGGTCCGCTACCTCTCCTTCAGCCGCAACTTCGGCAAGGAGGCCGCGATGCTCGCCGGGCTCCGGCACGCCGCCGGCGACGCCGTCGTGATCATGGACGCCGACCTCCAGCACCCGCCGGAGCTCGTGCACCGCATGGTCGCCCTGCACGCCGAGGGGTACGACCAGGTCGTCGCCCGCCGCACCCGCGAGGGCGACCGGGTCACCCGTACCCTCACCGCCCGCCTCTACTACCGGGCGATCAACCGGCTCGTCGACGTCGAGCTCGTCGACGGCGTCGGCGACTTCCGGCTGCTCTCCCGCCGCGCCGTCGACGCGGTCCTCGCCCTCGGCGAGTACAACCGCTTCTCCAAGGGCCTCTTCTCCTGGGTCGGCTTCCCCACCACGACCTTCTCCTACGAGAACGCCGTCCGCGAGCAGGGCCGCTCCAAGTGGACCTTCGGCAAGCTCCTCAACTACGGCCTCGACGGACTCCTCTCCTTCAACAACAAGCCCCTGAGGGCCGCCGTCCACCTCGGCCTCCTCCTCACCGTCGTCGCCCTCGGCTACGCGGCCTGGATCGTCGGCGACGCCCTCGTCAACGGCGTCGACACCCCCGGCTACGTCACGCTCCTCGTCGCCGTCACCGCCCTCGCCGGCATGCAGATGGTGATGGCCGGACTGATCGGCGAGTACGTCGGACGCATCTACTACGAGGTCAAGCGGCGGCCGCACTACCTGCTCAAGGAGACGAGCGGCGGTTCGGGGGCGGCCGACACCCGGGTGACGGGTGAGTCGTTGTGGGAAACAGTCGCTCCGAAGTAGTGGCTCCGGCCCGGGCGACTCCCTACCATCGATCACCGCAAGGTCGTTCAACTGACGCACGACCAGCCCGGGAGGCTCCTTTGCACCGCCGCACTGCGCTCACCGTCTCCGCCGCCCTTCTCGCCGCGGCCCCGCTGCTCACCGCCTGCGGCGGCGACGCCCACCCAGGAGCGGCGGCCGTCGTCGGCGGCGAACGGATCGAGGTGTCCAGCCTCCAGGCCCAGGTCGCGGACGTCCGCGCCGCGCAGGCGGCCTCGCCGCAGTCCGCCCAGCTGGTCGCGGCCACCGGCGACCTCAGCCGCCGCAAACTCAACGTCATGATCTTCGACCGGGTCGTCGACAAGGTCGCCCGCGACAACGGCGTCGGCGCCACCCGCGCCGAACTCCAGCAGACCAGGACCTCCTTCGTCCGCCAGGCCGGCGGCGAGGACCAGCTCGCGGCCGTCCTCCTCCAGGAGCAGGGCGTGGCGCCCGACCAGATCGACGCCTTCGTCCGCCGCAACGTCCTCATGAACAAGATCGCCCGGAAGCTGGGCGTCACCGAGGACGCCGAGGGCCAGAAGAAGCTGACGGAGGTCTTCTCCGCCGCCTCCAAGGACCTCGCCGTCGACGTGAACCCGCGCTACGGCCGCTGGGACGACGCCCAGGTCCGCCTCGACACCACCTACGACGGCTCGCCCTGGCTCCGCCAGATCAGCCAGGACCCGGCCGCCGTCCCGGCGGGTGCGTGACCCGGGGTAGGTTCGGAGGGTGACTTCTGAGAGCCCCGGCCGCATCGTCCTGCTCACCGCCAGCCACCGCGTGGCCCCCGGACTGCTGTCCTGGCCCGCCTGGCAGGCGCTGCACGGGGCCGACCGGGTGCTCTGCCCCGACGAGGACCACCCCCAGCTGCCGTACCTGCGGGAGGCCGGCGTCGCCGTCGAGCACGCCCGGCCCACCGCCGAGGAGCTCGTCGAGGCCTGCGCCGGGGGCCGCACGGTCCTGCTGCTGCCCTCCGGCGAGGGCGACAGGGCGCTGACCGACGGCCTCGCCCGGCTCGCCGGCTCCGGCCGCGTGTCCATGCCCGACCTGGAGCTGCTGCCCGGCTCGTACGACCTGCCCGGCGCCCGCCTCCTCGACCTCGTGCAGGTCATGGACCGCGTCCGCCGCGAGTGCCCCTGGACCTCGCGCCAGACCCACCGGGGGCTCGCCAAGTACGCCATCGAGGAGGCGTACGAACTCGTCGAGGCGATCGAGGAGGGGGACCGGCGGGAGCTGCGCGAGGAGCTCGGGGACGTGCTGCTGCAGGTCGTCTTCCACGCCCGGATCGCCGAGGAGGACCCGGAGGAACCGTTCTCCGTGGACGACGTCGCCGGGACGCTCGTCGAGAAGCTGATCCACCGGCACCCGCACGTCTTCGGGGACGCGACCGCCGAGACCCCCGAGGACGTCCAGGCGCACTGGCAGCGCACCAAGGCGGTCGAGAAGCAGCGGGAGTCCGTCACGGACGGCGTGCCGCTCGGGCAGCCGGGCCTCGCGCTCGCCGCGAAGCTCGCGGGGCGGGTCCGTTCGGCGGGCCTCGACGTGAAGCTCCCGGCGGGCGAGGGCATCGGCTACGAACTGCTCGCCCTCGCCGCCCGCGCGGAGGCCTCCGGGGTGGACCCGGAGGCGGCGCTGCGGGCGGCGTCCAAGACGTACCGGGACGCGATCCGGGCGGCGGAGGGACTCGCGTGAGCGGGCAGCAGGGCGCGAACGGGACGGGGCCGAGCGGGGACGACCCGGCTGACGCCGGTCCGGGCAGGTCGCGGCACGCCGACCCCGGGCCTCGGAGGCCGTCGTCCGCCGAAGGGCCGGGGGTCACGGCCCTGTCGGTCCTCTTCTTCGGGTGGTTGGCGGTGAGCTCCTCCACCTGGGGGTGGCTGCGGATCGTCTCCGCGCTGCTCGTGCTCACGGGCGTCAGGGACCTGGTGCGGTTCGTCGTGTGGCGCGCCCGCACGCACTGACGCCCGGCCGGGATCAGGGCGCGCGCGGCGCCCGGCCGGGATCAGGGCGCGCGCGGCGCCCGGCCCTCCGGGTCGTGCCAGAGCGGGGCCGGCGGGCCCAGGAGGCGTTCGGCCGCGGTGCTCGGGCGGGTGGCGAAGCGGCCCACGGACGGCAGGGTGTCGTGGTGGATCCGCGCCGGATCGGCGCCCAGCTCCTCCAGGACCTCGCGGACCTCGGCGACGAAGGCCGGCGGCCCGGCGAGGTACACGTCGTGCGCCGACCAGTGGACGCACGCCCGCAGCGCCTGGAGCAGCCGCTCCGTCGCCTGGTGCCTGCGCTGCCGGGGCGCCGCCGTGATGTAGGTGACGTGGAGGCCGGGCAGGAGCTCCTTCAGGAGCTCGACGTCCCCGCGCCCGTACAGGTACTCCTTGGCGCGGGCCACCACGAACAGCCGGCCCTCGAGCCCCGGCTCGGCCTCGGCGGCCTCCGCGAGGAGCGCCCGCACCGGGGCCCAGCCCGTACCCCCGCATATGTAGGTGCGGAGGCCGCCCGGTGCGGTCCGCGCGGTGAGCGCGCCGCCGGGGGCGCTGAGCCGCAGCACCTCGCCCGGACCGGTCTCGTCCACCAGGGCCGTGCTCATCGCGCCGCCCGCGATCCGGCTCACGTGCAGCTCCACCGTGCCGTCCGGGCGGGGCGCGTCCGCGAGGGAGTAGGTGCGCCAGACGCGCGGGACCCGCAGCGAGCTGACGCTGACGTACTGGCCGGGGCGGAACGGCAGGGGCTGCCGGGGACGCAGGGTGAGGACGGCCAGGTCCTCGCCGTACCGCTCGTGCCGGACGACGTCCGCGTCCCACCAGGCGGGCTCCCCGGCCCCGGCGGCCTTCTCGGCGCCCGCCAGCATCAGGTCGGAGACAAGGCCGTACGCCTCGGTCCAGGCCTTCTCCGCCTCCACCGTCCAGGCGGAACCGGCGGCGTGCGCGAACGCGGCGAGCAGGCTCTGCCCGACCCCCGCGTACAGCGCGGGGGAGGCGAGGAACTTGCGGTGGTCGCGGCCCAGCTGCCCCAGGTACCCGCCGAGCCCGGGATCCTCCAGGTGGGTCACCACATGGGTGAGCGCGGCGAAGAGCCGGTCCTTCTGGGGGAGCATGTCCTCGGGGAAGAGTTCGCGCACCCCGGGGTTGTGCCAGAAGAGGTGCGAGTAGAAGAACGTGACGGCCTGCTCGGCGCGTCTCTCGACGACCGCGAACGTGCTTCTGAGTAGCTGAGGATCCACCGACAAGAATCTAGGGCACAACCTGTACGGCTTGATCACACCTTCTCCACGAACGTGCCTCCCGGGGCCGCCCTGTACGGTCGTGGACACGAGCACCACCCCCATCCCCCAGTCGCCGACCGGCCGGGAGCCTTCCCCATGTCCGAGGGGCTGGCCCGGCCTGGACGATCTGTTCCAAGGGGGCAGTGATCGTAGGCGATCAGCGCGAGGATGCGTTGCATGACGCGGGCTGTGACACCTCCGGGTGTGCGCCCTCGGTGCCGTTCTAGGTCAAGCTGTCCCTTGAGGGTCTCGTCGATTCCGCAGGCACCCCTTGGACCGCACCACCAGGAGGAACCGGTGTCGTACCCGCAACCGCTCACCCCCGAGGAGAGGCTCGCCGACGCGAAGAAGCAGCTGAGCCTCCCGCGTATCGTCGTGATCTGCGGCTCCACCCGTTTCATGCCCGAGATGACCGAGGCCGATCTGCGGGAGACCAAAGCCGGAAGGATTGTCGTCAAACCGGGTTGCGACATGAAGTCGCCGCACGAACTTCGGCCCGATCCTGCCGAGGCCGAGGCGCTGAAGGTTCGACTCGACGACCTGCACCGGGCGAAGATCCGGCTCGCTGATGAGGTGCTCGTAGTCGGCGACTACATCGGAGACAGCACCCGAGCCGAAATCGCCTACGCCCGGTCGCTGGACAAGCCCGTGCGGTTCACACACCCCGAAGTCGACCCCGACGCCTGACCGCCCACTGCCGCACCCTCCGCAGGCACCCCTTGGAATCGATCATCTAGAACCGTACGGGCAGCTCCCGCAGCCCCCGCATGATGAGCCCGCCCCGCCAGCGCAAGTCCGAGGGGTCTACGGCGAGCTGGAGAGCCGGGAGCCGGGTCAGGAGCGTACGGAGTCCTATCTGGCCTTCCAGCCGCGCGAGAGGGGCTCCAAGGCAGTAGTGGATCCCGTGGCCGTAGCCGAGGTGCTGGTTGTCGTGCCGGGCGAGGTCGAGCGTGTCCGGCTCCTCGAAGCGTGCCGGGTCCCGGTTCGCGGCGGCGAGCACGACGAGGACCGGATCGCCGGCCGGGATGTCCTGCCCTCCGATGGTGAGGCCCGTGGTTGCGTACCGCCAGGTCGCCAACTCCACCGGTCCGTCGTAGCGGAGCAGCTCCTCGACACCTGTTTCGAGGAGGCCGCTCTCTCCGGCTGCCAGGGATTCTCGCAGCCGCGCGAATTGCCCGGGGTTGCGGAGCAGCGAGTGGACGCTGTTACCGAGGAGATTGACGGTCGTCTCGAAGCCGGCGAACAAGAGTACGAAGCACATGGCGGTGGCTTCGTTCTCGCTGAGGTGGTCGCCGTGGTCCGAGGCCCGAATGAGTCCGGAGATCAGGTCGTCACCGAGGTTCTCCCGCTTCCTGTGGATCAGCTCGGCGAGATAGGCGCGGATCTTCTTCACAGAACGGGCGACCCCGCCGCGAGGGCCGCCGCCGTGGCGGATCATCATGCCGGCCCAGTCGCGGAAGTCGTCCTGGTCCTCGCGCGGCACGCCGAGCAGATCACAGATCGCGTAGATGGGCAGCGGGAAGGCGAACTCGTGGATGAGGTCCGCGCTGCCCCGCTCCGCGAAGGAGTCGATGAGCTGGTCGGTCAGTTCCTGAACACGCGGCGCGAACTCGGCGATCCGGCGCGGGGTGAAGGCTTTCGACACGAGCCGCCGGAGCCGGGTGTGGTCCGGTGGGTCGATGTTGAGCAGGTGCGTCATCAGACCGGCGCTGCGCTCGCCCGGGATTCCGGTCTTTCCGGGTTCGGCGTGGTGCGTCGGGTTCTTCGACAGCCGCTGGTCGGCAAGGGCCTGACGGGCGTCCGCGTACCGTGTCACGAGCCATGCCTCGACCCCACTGGGCAGTCTGGTCCGGTGCACCGGTGCGTGGTCGCGCAGCCAGGCGTACGCGGGGTAAGGGTCGGTGGCGAATTCCCAGCTGAAGAGTTCCGGCAGCTCGGGAGTTGATCGGTCATGCATGGCTTCGACCGTATCCTGGCGTGGGCGATCGCCCCATTTGGTCTTTGTTTCCGCTTCCGCTGTTTTCTCCTGGGAGATCCACCTGGCGGCATACACTCCCCGGAAACGATCAAGGCCCCGCGCCGGCAGCGCAAGGGCCTCAACCTGCCTCGCGGGTCTCTGACCACCCCGAGGTACGGCCACTCTGGAGGGAGTGACATGCCCATTGTGGCACGCCCGCGTTCGCGTGCGGCAGCGACGATCACCGTCGCCAGGTACCGACGAGTCTCGACAAAGGATCAGCTCGACGGTTACGGCCTCGAAGTCCAGGACGCCCTGTGCAACAGCTGGCTCACCCGCAACCCTGAGGCAACCGTCTTCGGCGACTATGTGGACGAAGCCGTGTCCGGCGCCCTCGAATCCCGACCGGGCATGGACCGTCTCATCGCCGATGCCGACAGAGGCAGCTTCAACCGCATCCTCATCCCCTCCGTCGACCGCGTCGGTCGTACCGCCCGCGCCGCGTACAACTGGGCCTGGCGGATGGGGGACATCGGCATCCACTTCATCTCGGTCAGAGAGGGCATCGACACCGGCGCCGACGGAGGCTGGCAGGCGTTCGCCCAGTGCGTACAGTTCGCCGAGATGGAATGGCGCCGGATCAAGGAACGTACGGCCGCCGGCAAGGAATTCAAGATCAGCTATGGCGGCTGGCCCGGCGGGCCGGCCCCGTACGGCTATCGGATCGCGGTCGACGAGAACAGCGGCATCGGGTGCAAGAAGAGGATGTCCGTCCTCGTCTCCGACGACCGTGAAGCCATGATCCTCTCCTTGGCAATCAGCTTCATCGTCGACGACGGCATGAACTTCACCGAAGCCGCCGAGGAACTCGACCGCCGAGACCTCCTCACCCGCAGTGGCGCCCCTTGGACCGCCGCCAACCTTCGAAACCGTCTCCACCACGAAAGTCTGCACGGCGGATACGTGCTCTACCGCAAGACCCATCGTGGCAAGGGGGGCAACACCACCCCTCGCCGAGACGGCGGCACGCCAGCCCATGATGACCAGGTCAAGATCGGCGTCCCCCGCATCGTCACAGCAGGCCGCGCCGAAGCCCTCGCGGCAGCCATGTCCGAGATCGGCTTCCAGAACGGTCGGGAAAAGGACCGCGTCTACCCCCTCACCGGCCGCATCCAGGGGCACTGCGGACTCGTCTTCACCGGAAGCAGCCAAGGCTCCGAAGCGCGGCGTGGCTACCGTTGCCAGGGCCTCACCCCGAGGAGAGACGGGGAGACCGGCCAGAAGGGCAGGTCCTGCGCCGAGCCCTACTTCAACGCCGAGGAGATCGAGAAGGCCGTCTGGGGCGAGCTGGGGACGCTCATCAAGGACGAGACCCGCCTTCACGCCGCGGTGAACGAGTGGGTGTTCGGTCTGTCTGGCGACGAGGCAAGGTACGCCGCGCGTGTACAAGACCTGGAGTGCGAGATCGGCGAGCGGGAACTGGTGATCCGTACCGAAGTCCCGAAGTACATCCAGGCCGGCATGGACCCCGCCGTCGCCGCTGCCGCTACGAAGGGACTCCAGGACGAGCTCCGTGAGACGGAGGAGCAACACAGGATCGCCAAGGAGTGGCTGGACGACCACAAGGACCTGGAGAGGCGGGCCGGCAACCTGGCCGCGATCGTGACCAGCGCTGAGGGCCGGCTCGACGGCGTGACGCCGGAGGAGAGAAGGGAGGTGTTCGACATGCTCGACATCCGCGTCACCTTCGGCGACGTCACCCACCTTCAAAAGCCGGGCCTCAAGTGCCAGGTGACCGCCTGGCACTGGGACAACGACGTGCTCGTGCCGCCGGACCCCACGGACGAGGAGTGGCGGGCTGTCGTCGCTGCGGTGAAGCCCTTCTTCGCAGCCAAGCACTTCACAAGTAAGTACGACATCCATGAGCAGTTCAAGGGGATGCTCCACCGCCTTCGCCAGGGCCTGGCCTGGGCCGAGATGCCGACTACCTGGGGACCGGTCAACGCGATGCGTGAGCGGCAGTTGGCCTGGTGGAAGCGGGGTGCGTGGCCGGTGGCCATGGAGATGCTCGATGCCGGGGAGCGGGGGGTGCCCGCGTACAAGCGGCCGACCCTCCCGCAGCTGTTCGTGACCTGTCGGCTCGGGAACGGTCTCTTGGCCCGGGAGCGCGGTCTCGAACCCCGCGGTGTCCAGATGCGGGACCGCGAGGTCATGGACCCCACGGACCCGCGCTTCGCCGGGCTCGCCCACACGCTCCGCGTGCTCACGCAGTCCTGTGCAGAGCATCCGGATCACCGTGAGGAACGGCGTCCTTGAAGTCCGATCAAAGAGACAGTCCCTGGACTACGCCAAGGCGGGCGTAGTCCAGGGACTGTC
>NZ_MWIG01000241.1:0-14174 GCF_002156145.1 Streptomyces sp. NRRL B-24572
GAGCGAGATGTCGTCGAGGAGCTTGCGGCCTGCCGCGGCCTCCTCGTGGACGGTGACGGCGGCGGCCGGGTCGGCCGGGGCGGCGGTGGTCAGCGGGGTGCCGGGGGCGCCGCTCTCCAGGAGCGTCAGGTTCTCGACCTGGAGCATCGGGACGTCCGTGACCGTCGACTCGCGGGTCTCCGGCGAGGGCAGCTCGCTGCCGACCATCAGCTCGGCGAGCTGCTTGGTGGTGGCGGTCTTCGGGTCGGCGGTGCCGACCGTGGTGCCCCGGCGGATGACGGTGATGTCGTCGGCGACCTTCAGGACCTCGCCCAGCTTGTGGGAGATGAAGATGACGGTCAGGCCCTCGGACTTGAGCTCGCGCAGGTTGTCGAAGAGCGCGTCGACCTCCTGCGGGACGAGCACGGCGGTCGGCTCGTCGAGGATGAGGATCTTCGCGCCGCGGTAGAGGACCTTGAGGATCTCCACGCGCTGCCGGTCGGCGACGCCGAGGTCCTCGACGAGGGCGTCGGGGCGGACCCCGAGGCCGTACGCGTCGGAGATCTCCTGGATCTTCTTCCGCGCCTTGGCGCCGATGCCGTAGAGCTTCTCGCCGCCGAGGACGACGTTCTCCAGGACGGTGAGGTTGTCGGCGAGCATGAAGTGCTGGTGCACCATGCCGATGCCGCGCGCGATGGCGTCACCGGGGCTGGAGAAGGTGACCTGCTCGCCGTCGACGGCGATCGTGCCCTCGTCCGGCTTCTGCATGCCGTAGAGGATCTTCATGAGGGTCGACTTGCCGGCGCCGTTCTCGCCGATGAGGGCGTGCACGGTGCCCTTGCGGACCGTGATGGCGATGTCCTTGTTGGCGACGACGCCGGGGAAACGCTTGGTGATGCCGTGCAGTTCTACGGCAGGGGGGCTGGACGCGTTGATGACGCACTCTCCTTGGCCGGAAGGAGTGGGAGCAGGAGGGCAGGGCGGGGCGAAGTTATCGTGCCAGGGAGACATCTACGCGCGTAGCGCTGCCGAAAAATGAAAACCCGTACGGAATGGGGCCCAGGCCCGGGTCCGGTGGGGGGTGCCACCGGACGCCGGGCCCGGACTCAGGTCGTGACCTGGGTGTCCTTACGGAGCGGTCTTGACCGTGATCTTGCCGTCGATGATGTTCTTCTTCGCGGCGTCCACGGCGGCGATGACGTCGGTCATCTTCTTGTACGCCGGGTTGGAGTCGGCCAGGCCGACGCCGTCCGTGGCGAGGCCGTAACGGATCTCACCGGACTCCGGCTTGCCGTCCTTGACCGACTTGATCAGGTTGAAGACGGAGCCCGAGACGTTCTTGGTGACCGAGGTCAGGATGTGGTCCTTGTACGAGGACAGACCCGACTGGTTGTACTGGTCGGAGTCGACGCCGATGGCCCACTTGCCGGCGGTCGCGGCGGCCTCGATCGAGCCGGAACCGGCCAGACCGGCGGCGGCGTAGATCACGTCGGCGCCCTTGTCGAGCTGGCCCTGCGCGGCGGCCTTGCCCAGGTCGGGCTTGGAGAAGCCGTCGAAGTTCGGCGGCTGGGTCAGGTACTGGGTGAGCACCTTCGCCTTGGGGTTGGTGTCCTTGACGCCCTGCGTGAAGCCCGCCTCGAACTTCTTGATCAGCGGAACCTCGACGCCGCCGATGAAGCCGACGGTGCCGGTCTTGGAGGTCTTGGCGGCGGCGACGCCGGCCAGGTAGGAGCCCTGCTCCTCGTTGAAGACCAGGTTGGCGATGTTCGGAGCGGTCACCGAGGTGTCGTCGATGAGGCCGAACGTGGTCTTCGGGAAGGACTTGGCGACCTTCGCGATGGCCGGGGCGTAGGAGAAGCCGACGCCGATGACCGGGTTGTTGCCGGCGCGGGCCAGCGAGGTGAGGCGCGCGACCTTGTCGGCGTCGCTCTCGCCCTGCGACGGCTCGGCCTCGGAGCCCTTGACGCCGAGCTCGGTCACGGCCTTCTGCAGGCCCGCGTAGGCGGCGTCGTTGAAGGACTGGTCGCCGCGGCCGCCGATGTCGTACGCGAGGGCGACCTTGGTCGCCTGCGAGGACGAGGACGGGCTGGAGCCCGTGTCGTTCGACGACTTGCCACAGGCGGTGGCGGAGAGCGCGAGCGCCGCAGCGGCGATGCCCACGGTCGTGATCCTGGTGATCCGGCGCAAGAGGAGGGTCCCTTCAAGACTGACCGAAAGCGCCTCTTCCGGCGCTGGTTTCGCGGCGATCGTAACGCGCGTAGATGTCAGTTAAAGACCCGTTCATGAGTCGTTATCGGATCGTCGCGAACCGGCCAGCCGAGGCAACCGGGGGCGTTCGGCCCGGTACCGCCGGTTATACAGCCCGGTACGGGCGTTGGGGAGACCCGGGATCGGCGACACGCCGTTCCGTGGGCCGGACGGCCGAGTGTGCCGTCCGGCCGGATTTCAACCGTTTCGACGTGGCGTTGATCACCGCCGGGGCGTGGCGATGATCACCGGGGGCCGGGGCCGGGCGTGGCGGCCGGGGCTCCGGTGCGGCGGGTCAGCACCCGGGCGTGAGGGCCGGGGCTCCGGTGCGGCGGGTCAGCACCCGGGCGTGAGGGTCGGGGCTCCGGTGCGGCGGGTCAGCACCCGGGCGTGAGGGTCGGGGCTCCTGTGCGGCGGGTCAGCACCCGGGCGTGAGGGTCGGGGCTCCTGTGCGGCGGCCGTCAGCGCCCGGGTGTGGCGGTCGTCAGGGCTTGGGCACGCCGTCGAGCAGGGCCGCGGCCGTGAAGAGCTCCACGCCGGTCTCGATGCACCGCTCGTCGACGTCGAAGTCGCCGGCGTGCAGGTCCCTGACCCGGGCGTCGCCGGGGACGCGGACGCCGAGGCGGGCCATGGCGCCGGGGACGTGCTCCAGGTACCAGGAGAAGTCCTCGCCGCCGAGGCTCTGCTCGGTGTCCTCGATCGCGTGCGAGCCCCGGCGGGCCGCCATGGCGTCGTGGAGCAGCTCGGTGACGAGCGGGTCGTTCACGACCGGGGGGACGCCGCGGACGTAGGTGACGGTCGACTTGGCCCGGTGCAGGGTGGCGACCTCGTCGATCGCCGCGTGGACCAGATCGGGCGCCTCCCGCCAGGTCGGCAGGTCGAGGCAGCGGACGGTGCCGGAGAGCGCCGCGTGCTGCGGGATGACGTTCGGCGCGTGGCCGGCCTCGATGCGGCCCCAGGTCACCGAGAGGCCCGAGCGGGCGTCGACGCGGCGGGCGAGGACGGCGGGGACGTCGGTGGCGACCCGGGCGGCGGCGGTGACGAGGTCGGTGGTGAGGTGCGGGCGGGCGGTGTGCCCGCCGGGGCCGTCGAGGGTGATCTCCAGGCGGTCGCAGGCGGAGGTGATGGGGCCCACCCGGAGCCCGATCTTCCCGGCGTCGACCCGGGGGTCGCAGTGGACGGCGATGATCCGGCCGACGCCGTCCAGGACCCCGGCCTCGACGGCGTCGGCGGCGCCGCCGGGCAGGACCTCCTCGGCGGGCTGGAAGATCAGCCGCACCGCGTTCGGCAGCAGGCCCCGGCGGGCGAGGTCGGCGAGGACGAGTCCGGCACCGAGGACGGTGGTGGTGTGGACGTCGTGTCCGCAGGCGTGGGCGCGGTTGGCCACGGTGGAGCGGTAGGCGACGGTTTTGACGTCGGGGATGGGCAGCGCGTCGAGGTCGGCGCGGATCGCCAGCATGGGCCGGCCGCCGGCCCGGGTGCCGATGTCACAGATGAGCCCCGTGCCGGCCGGGAGGACCTTCGGCGCAAGGCCGGCCGCCTCCAGGCGGGCCTTGAGCGCGGCGGTCGTACGGAACTCCTGGTTCCCGAGCTCGGGGTGCATGTGCAAGTCCCTGCGGAAGGCGACGAGTTCGGCGCGCAGGGAGTCGGACAGCGTTCCGGGCAGGGTGACGGAGCCTGGCTCACGGGACTTCAACTGGTTCACCCTTTGAAGGGTAGGCCCGCAGAGAGGTCAACTGCCCGTTGATCACAAAAAGTTCAGCCCCTTAGGGGAAAGAATCCCGGTTTCCCAGGCATGAAGCTCACTCCTTGTGGGTAAGCTCACCCGAATTCGAGCCGGTCGGCCGGATGGGTCGCCCGGGTGGTCAGCCGGTCGACCTCGTGGGCCGCGGTGCCCGTGATCCCCGACAGGAAGCCCTGGGCGCGCGGTGAGGCGGTCGCCCGCAGCCACTCGGGCGCTATGTCGATGACGGCGACCTTCACCCCCGTGCCGGCCAGGGCCAGTGGCAGGGTGTGCACGACCGTGGACGGAAAGCTGACGACCGTGCGCCCGATGGGGCCGCGGCGCGCTATCAGCTCCAGGGGCAGCTCGGGCCGGACCACCTGGAGGCCCGTCTCGACCGCGATCCGGTGCAGCTTCTCGGCGCTCTCCCTGCGGTGCGCGAAGTAGCGGGTGGCGCCGTGGGCACGGGCGAGTTCGCTCACCACGCGCGCGTAGTGGTCGGCGTCGACGACGCCCGTCTCGACGAGCGAGGTGCCGACCAGGTCCGCGCCGCCGGTGAGCAGCGGCGGGCCGAAGGTGTCCCGGGTCCAGGCGTACGCGTTCTCGGTGACCGTGACGCCGGGCGGGGCCTCCACGGGCAGCGAGGTGAAGATCTCGACGGTGCGGCCCCGGGTGGGGGCGAGCTTCCGCCGGGCGAGGGTCGTGACGGGGGCGAGGACCAGCTCGCGGGGGCCCAGGCTGCCCTTGCGGTGCCAGCGCACCAGGCGCTCGCCGCGGCCGAGCTGGGCGGCGAACTCCATGGTCGCGGTGCCGTCGTCGACGACCGTCAGGTGCCGGGGGGCGAAGAGGGTCAGGAGGAGCTGGACGTAACGGGAGAACGGGTCCCCGATGATCACCCGCTCCGCCGAGCGCAGCGGCCGGGCGAGCTCGCGCAGGGTGCGGACGAGCGCGCCCCGGCCGTTGCGGGCCTCCTGCCAGTGGACGGTGAGGCCCTGGTCGCGGGCCAGCTGGGCCATCCGGCGCAGCTGGCCACGCGACATGGGGTCGGTCGGCGACAGCACGACGACCGTGAGGGCGTCCGCCGGTTTCGGGGCGGTGGCGTCCGCGGGCCCGCCCGTTGCGGGTGCCGCGCTCGTGGGCACCCCGGGGGCCGGAAGCCTCGGCCCGGGAAGGGCGCCGTCCGTGGTGCCCGCGACGGGGGCGGTCGACTGCGTGTGCGCCCACTCCAGGACGTTCAGAAGCTGGACCGGGCTCTCGACGAACGCCAGCTGCCCGGTCATGCGGCGGCGTCGCCCTGGACCCGGCGGAGCTTCTTCATCGGGCCGAGCTCCGACTCGTACACCTTCTTGACGCCGTCGCCGAGCGCGGTCTCGATGGTGCGGATGTCGCGGACCAGGCGCTGGAGGCCCTGCGGCTCGACGGAGGCGGCCTGGTCGGAGCCCCACATGGCGCGGTCGAGGGTGATGTGGCGCTCGACGAAGGTGGCGCCGAGGGCGACGGCGGCGAGGGTGGTCTGGAGGCCGGTCTCGTGGCCGGAGTAGCCGATCGGGACGTTCGGGTACTCCTCCTGGAGCGTCTGGATGACGCGCAGGTTGAGCTCCTCGGCCTTGGCCGGGTACGTCGAGGTGGCGTGGCAGAGCAGGATGTTGTCCGAGCCGAGGACCTCGACCGCGTGGCGGATCTGCTTCGGGGTCGACATGCCGGTGGAGAGGATCACCGTGCGGCCGGTGGCGCGCAGCTCGCGGAGCAGCTCGTCGTCGGTGAGGGAGGCGGAGGCGACCTTGTGGGCGGGGACGTCGAACTTCTCCAGGAAGGCGACGGCCTCGTTGTCCCACGGGGAGGCGAACCAGTCGATCCCCTTCTCCTTGCAGTACTCGTCGATCTTGCGGTACTCGTCCTCGCCGAACTCCACGCGGTGGCGGTAGTCGATGTACGTCATCCGGCCCCAGGGGGTGTCGCGCTCGATGTCCCACTGGTCGCGCGGGGTGCAGATCTCCGGGGTGCGCTTCTGGAACTTGACGGCGTCGCAGCCGGCCTCGGCGGCCACGTCGATCAGCTTGAAGGCGTTGTCGAGGTCGCCGTTGTGGTTGATGCCGATCTCGCCGCAGACGTAGACGGGCCGGCCCGGGCCGGCGGTCTTGGAGCCGAGGGTGCGCAGACGGGAGTTCATGTTGGTTCCTTACGGGTTGGGCGTGTTGGGGGTGTCGAGCTCGGGGCCGAGGAGCCAGGCGGCGATCTCGCGGATCGCTCCGGCGCCGCCCGGGGTGACGGTGACCGCGCGGGCGGCGGCCCGTACGGAGTCGTGGGCGCTGCTCACCGCGACGGGCCAGCCGACGAGGTGGAAGCAGGGCAGGTCGTTGACGTCGTTGCCGGCGTAGAGGACGCGCTGCGGGTCGATGCCCTCGGCCTCGCACCACTCCTTGAGGGCGCGGTCCTTGCGGTCGATGCCGTGCAGGACGGGGATCTTGAGCTTGCGGGCGCGGGCGGCGACCACGGCGTTCTGCTCGGTGGAGAGGATGAGGACGGGCAGTCCGGCGCGCCGCAGGGCCGCGATGCCGAGGCCGTCGCCGCGGTGCGCGGAGACGAACTCGCGCCCCTCGGCGTCGAGGTGGACGCGGTCGTCGGTCTGGGTGCCGTCGAAGTCGAGGACGACGGCGTCGACGTCGGCGAAGCCGGGCGTGACGGGCTCGTCGAGGAGCGGCGCGAGGGCCTTGGCGCGGGCGAGGTCGTGCGGGTCGTCGATCTCCAGGACCCGGGCGGGGTCGGTGACGACGAGCGCGGTGCGGCCGAAGAAGCGGTGCCCGTGGGTACGGAAGCCGGTCGCGTCCATCGCGTAGACGGCGCCGGTCTCCAGGTACTCGGGCTCGCGGTCCTGGCGGCGCGGGCGGTGCGCCTTGTCGTGGTTGACGCCGGTGGCGCCCTCGGGGGTCTCGCGCCAGAGGAAGCCGTGGGACGGGGCGGCCGTGAAGGCGGTGTCGGCGGCGCCCGAGGTGATCCGCTCGGCGGTCTCGGCGACCTCGGCGGAGGTGAGGAAGGGGCTGGTGCACTGGACGAGGAGGACCACGTCGGCCGGGCGGCCGTGGGTGGCCTCGAAGGCGTCCATCGCGTGCAGCACGGCGGCCTCGCTGGTGGCGGTGTCGCCCGCGATGGCGGCGGGCCGCTGGACGGCCTCGGCTCCGGCGGTGCGGGCGGCGGCCGCGATGGCGGCGTCGTCGGTGGAGACGACGACGTGGGTGACGGTGCGGGCGCCGAGGCAGGCGTGGACGGCGCGGGCCACCAGGGGGACCCCGGCCACCGGCGCGAGGTTCTTGGCGGGCACGCCCTTGGAGCCGCCCCTGGCGGGGATCACGGCGAGGACGGTCGGCACGGTCGGGGTCATCACAGTTCTCCCAGGCGGCGGATGACGGGGGCGACGCGCTGCACGCCGTGGCGGTACGCGCCCCGCGCGGCCTCCCGGACGACCCGGCGCAGCCCGCTCTCGCGGGGCTCGGGCGCGGTGACGTCCAGGCGGTGGCGGGCGAGGATCCCGGGCAGGTAGCCGGGGGCCGTCTCCGCGGTGTAGTAGGGGCTGATCGGGGGCAGCGCGGGAAGCGCCAGGAGCTCGGCGACGCGGTCGCGGGCGGCGTCGAAGGCCTCCCCGTACGAGCCGTCGGACGCCACGCCCTGCCGGGCGAGCCAGGTCTCGTCGGGCGCCGGCACGTCCCCCTTGTCGAGCCGGTCGAAGGAGGTCAGCAGGCCGGAGCCGACGAAGTGGTGGTTGCCGAGCGCCTCGCGGACCCCGAGGTCGGTGAGGATCGCGGTGGGGATCCGGCGGTGCAGCGCTTCGAGGGCGGCCGTGGAGGAGACGGTGACGAGGAGGTCGGTGCGGTCGAGGACCTCGCCCATGTGCCCGTACACGAGGCGGAAGTTCTCCGGCGGGTCGAGCTCGCGCACCAGCTTCTGGAACGGGAACTCCTCCAGGTGCGTGGTGTGTTCGCCCGGCTTGGAGCGGAGCTTGAGGAGCACATCGCGGCCCGGATGGAGGCGGGCGTGCCCGATCAACCGCCGCAGCACGTAGGCCCGTTCGGCCCGGGTGACGGGAACGGAGGGCTGGGCGGCGAAGACCAGGGTGTCGCGGCCGGTCTCGGGGGCGTGCGGGGCGCCGCCGAGGAAGGGCAGCGCGGCCTCGACGACCGAGTCGGCGCCGGCGCCCACGCCCTCGTACACGGCGCGGAAACGCTCGGCGTCGTGACGGGAGTTGGCGAGGACCACGTCGGCGCCGTGGCGCAGCAGCAGGCCGTCGGTCAGCTTCTCGTAGACGACTCCGACGTAGCCGGTGACGATCACCGGGCGCCGTTCCAGGGCGAGGTCGGCCAGACCCTGGAGGACGGCCCGGACGGTGCCGCCGACCAGGGCGAGCACGAGGACGTCGTATCCCTCGCCGCGCGCCTCCGCGTCCCGTACCGCGCGCAGGAACTCCGCGCCCGTCACCTCGCGCGGGGCGGCCTGGGACACCCCGGTCTCGGCGAGCTGGCGCGCGGTGGGCGTGGCCCGTCCGCGCAGGACGAAACCGGTGGGTTCGGCGGTCGCCGTGGTGATGCGGCGCGCGGTGAGGGCGCCCCATTTCCACCGGGTGTCGGAGTCGGCGAGTACGGCGACCCGTATCGCTTCTCTGGTACTTGCTGGCACGTCGAGGACGCTAGAAGGGCATTCCGCTTTCCGGCCCAACTGAGCCACAACAAACGGTGAACAGAGCCTTCCCGCCCGTTGAAGTGGGTCGTTATCCGGCTACGGAGAGGCTGATTTTCCCTGCCGGGAAAGGCGGTTAATCGGCCCGCCGCTTGGTGTTCACCGAAAGGCCGCCCGGCGGTCGGCGGTAATGCCGGGGCGGCACCTAGCGTCGGCCGCGTGGTCAAGCTCTCCGTCGTCGTGCCGTTCTTCAACGTGCAGACATACGCCCCCGACACCCTCACGAGCCTGCGGGCCAACGCCCGCGAGGACTTCGAGTTCCTGCTTGTCGACGACTGCTCGTCGGACGGGACCCCGGAGCTCCTCGAACGGGCCGCGCGCGAGATCCCGGGTGCCGTCCTGATCAGGCACGCGCACAACGAGGGCCTCGCCACGGCCCGGAACACCGGCCTGGACGCCGCCCGCGGCGAGTACATCGCCTTCCTCGACGGGGACGACTGGCTCGCCCCCGGCTACTACGACCGTCTGGTCGCCGCCGCCGAGGAGCTGCGCTGCGACTTCCTGCGCACCGACCACGTCACGGTCACCGACCGCCAGCGGGCGGTGCGGCGGGTGCCGGTCCCCCGGCGCGGCGAGGTGCTGCGCCCCCGGGACGCGATCCTTCCGTCGCACCGGACGACCTCGGTCGACTACCCGTACGCCTGGGCCGGGATCTACCACCGGCGGCTCCTCGACCGGGGCCTGCTGCACTTCCCGCACGGCCTGCGGACGGCCGAGGACCGGCCCTGGATCTGGAAACTGCACCGCGAGGCGGAATCGTTCGCGGCGATCGGGGAACTCGGCGTCTTCTACCGGCGCGGAGTGGCGACCTCCCTCACCCAGATCGGCGACGTCCGGCAATTGGATTTCATCCGCGCCTTCGACCAGGTGATCGAGGAAACGGCGAAGGACGCGGACGCGGACCGTCTTCTTCCGAAGGCCGTCCGCACGTATTGCGCGGTGATTTCCCATCACATCGGTTCGATCGAACGGTTCGAGCCCGAGGTGGCGCGGCAGCTGAAGGCGATGAGCGCGGGCGCGCTGCGGCGGATGCCGCAGGACGTCCTCGACGAGGCCCTGACCTCGATGGGCGGGGACCGCGCGACGATGCTGCGCCGGCTGCGCAGGCGCCGCCCCGCACCCCCGCCGACGGCACCGGTCCACGAGGCCGGAGCGAAGTCCGCGGAGGCCGCCGCGTGAGCACCCGCCGGACCACCCAGATCTTCTGCGCCTCCACCCTCTACGGCGCCGTGACGCTCGCCGCCGCGCTCGACAGCGGCTGCTTCGGCTCCGCCGACCGCCGGATCCTCCTCGTCACCAACAACGCGGCCGTGCCGGAGACGACCCCCGCCCTGGACGAGGCCGAGGGCTTCGAGCGGGTGCGCGGCCGCTTCGACTCCGTCCTGTCCTGGAACGAGACGATCTCCCCGCTCCACCCGGCCGGCTGGACCCCCCGCGCGAGCGACCTGCCCATGCTCCAGCGCCATCTGCGCAAGCTGTGGGAGCTCGGCGACGACCGCGTCGAACTCGCCCTGGAATCGATCCAGGTGACGCCCGCGCTCGCCATCGCCCAGCTGCTTCCCGAGGCGTCGATCACGGTGTACGCGGACGGCCTGATGAGCTACGGGCCGACCCGCAACAAGATCGACCCCCTGATCGGCGGGCGCGTGGGCCGACTGCTCCACCTGGACCTCGTCCCCGGGCTCGCGCCGCTGCTGCTCGCCGAGTTCGGCGCGGTGCCGGAGCCGGTGCCGACGGAGGCGTTCACGAAGGTCGTGGAGGAGCTGGCGGGACCGGCCGCCGGGGCCGCCGAGGAGGGCCCCGCGCTGCTCCTCGGCCAGTACCTGGCCGCGCTGAACCTGCTGACCGCCGCCGAGGAGGAGGAGCTGCACCTGCGGATGGTCCGGGGCGCGATCGCCCGCGGCCACCGGCGGCTCGTCTTCAAGCCGCACCCGACGGCCCCGGACGCCTGGTCGCGGACCCTGGTGGAGGCGGCCGGGGAGCTCGGCGCCGAACTGACCGTCGAGGACCGGCCGGTCCTCGCCGAGGTGCTCTACCGCGAGCTGCGGCCCGCGCTCGTCGTGGGCTGCTTCTCCACGGCGCTGCTCACGGCGGCGACCTTCTACGGGGTGCCGGTCGCCCGGGTCGGCACGCGCGCCCTCCTGGAGCGGCTCACCCCGTTCCAGAACAGCAACCGGATCCCGCTCACGGTCGTCGACGCGGTCGTCCCGCCCCTGGAGGGGGAGGTCGACGCCACCGGGGTCGGTACGGAGGAGCTGAACGACCTGGTCGCCGCGGTCGGCTTCGCGATGCAGCCGAAGATACGCCCGGAGCTGCGGGAACCCGCGGTACGGCACCTCTCGGGCCCGCTCGCCGAGCGCACCCGGCACCACTTCACCCTGCGCCGCCTCACCGTCCTGAACCTGCCGGGCGGCCTGCCGATCCCCCGCCACCCGAAGGTCCGCCGGCTCGCGCGCCGCGCACTGCGCCTGCGCAAGGCGCTGAAGAAGTGACGGACCCCGCCGAAAGGGCGGGCCCGGGAACCCGTGCGGGGGTCCCGGGCCCGCAGCGCCCACGGGGGGATCAGGCGCGGACGATCGGCTCCTGGATCTCGGAGACCCACCCGGCCGGGTCCTCCGGGCACTCCAGGTACAGCTCACGGGCGTAGCCGGCCGAGCGGTAGCCGTTGGTGTCGATCCAGGCGGCGAGGGTCTGCACGGTCGGCAGGATCTCGTCCATCGAACCGCGGTGGACGATGGTGGCGGCCTCCTCGATGCCGGGCAGGACGTGCACCTCGACGCCCTCCGCGACCGTGCCCTCGGGCACGGTCGTCGCCGCGTGCACGCGGACCGAACCGTCCCCCCGGCCCGCGTCCTCGTAGTACGCGACGGCCGGGCCGAAACCGGTGACGCCCGCGGCCTCCAGGCGGCCGCACAGCTCCTCGTACAGCGGTCCGACGACCGGGCCGATGTCCTCCGGGCCGAAGCTCGCGGCGACCCCGCTCAGCTCGGCGACCCGGACGGCGGGAACCTTCTTGACGACGACGTCCTGTGTGGACATGCGTCCCTCGCTCTCGATGGCGTGGAGCCTCGCACCGACCTGGGCGAGCCGGGCCCGCGCCGCCTCCAGGGCCGCTTCCAGCTCGGCCTGGCGCAGCCGCAGCATCCCCCGCAGCTCCTCCGCGCCGATCTCGTCCCGGAGGATCGCCCCCACCTGTTCGAGGGTGAAGCCGAGGTCCTTGAGCGCGATGACGCGGTTGAGCAGGGCGAGCTGGTCCGCCGAGTAGAAGCGGTAGCCGCTGTGCGGGTCGACGTGGGCCGGGCGCAGCAGTCCGATGGCGTCGTAGTGGCGCAGCATCCGGACCGACACCCGCCCGTGCCGGGCGAAGTCTCCGATGGTGAACATGACGCTCCCTACGGAACGGCCTCACACGGTGTGAGGGTCAAGCACCGGCCAGGGAGAGCTTCACGGCGAAGCCGAGGAACAGGGCGCCGGCGGCGGTGGTGGCGCCCGCCGAGAGCCGCTTGCGGCGGCGGAAGGCGGCCGCGAGCCGGGTGCCGCCGAATATCAGGGTCGTCAGGTAGAGGAAGCTGCCGAGCTGGAGCAGGGTGCCGAGGACCAGGAAGGAGAGCGCCGGGTAGGCGTAGGACGGGTCCACGAACTGCACGAAGAAGGAGATCAGGAAGAGGATCGCCTTCGGGTTGAAGAGGCTGATGATCAGCGCGCGGCGGTACGGGTGCTCGGACGGTCCGGCGTCCGGATCGGCGGCGGACTCCGCGGCGGGCTCGTGCCGGGTGCGCCACATCGCCAGGGCGGCGCGCAGCATCCCGTACGCCATCCAGGCCAGGTATCCCGCGCCCGCGTACTTCACGATCATGAAGAGCAGGGGGGTGGTCTGGAGCAGCGAGGCCGCGCCGAGCGCGGCCAGCGTCATGAGGATCGCGTCGCCGGTGAACACCCCGGCGGCGGCCTTGTATCCGGTCCGGGTGCCCTTGCGGGCGGCGACGGACAGCACGTACAGCGAGTTCGGCCCCGGGAGGAGGATGATGAGGACGAGCCCGGCGAGATAGGTCGGAAGATCGGTGACACCCAGCATGAAGCGGAGTGTCGCATACCGGTACGACACTCCGCTTTACATTTCAACAGTCGGAATCGGTCAAGACGGGACGGTCAGAACGCGTCGGTCGGGACGTAGGTGCCCCAG
Organism: Streptomyces sp. NRRL B-24572; assembly: GCF_002156145.1. Classification (NCBI taxonomy): domain Bacteria; kingdom Bacillati; phylum Actinomycetota; class Actinomycetes; order Kitasatosporales; family Streptomycetaceae; genus Streptomyces; species Streptomyces sp. NRRL B-24572. The sequence goes on from NZ_MWIG01000241.1 coordinate 12,861, forward strand.
ACCTCCCGGAGCGCGTTGCAGACCTCGCCGACGGTGGCGCGGGCCTTGAGGGCGTCCTTCATCGGATAGAGCACGTTGTCCGTGCCCTCCGCCGCCTTCTTCAGCTCGACGAGGGCCGCGTCCACGGCCGCCTGGTCGCGTTCGGCGCGCAGCCGGGCGAGGCGCTCGGCCTGCTGGGCCTCGATGGCGGGGTCGACGCGGAGCGGCTCGTAGGGCTCCTCGACGTCGACCGTGTAGCGGTTGACGCCGACGACGACCCGCTCGCCGCTGTCGGTCTCCTGCGCGATCCGGTACGCCGAGCGCTCGATCTCGTTCTTCTGGAAGCCGCGCTCGATCGCGGCGACCGCGCCGCCCATCTCCTCGACCCGGCCCATCAGCTCCAGGGCCGCGGCCTCGACGTCGTCGGTCATCTTCTCCACGACGTAACTGCCGGCGAAGGGGTCGACGGTGGCCGTCACGTCCGTCTCGTACGCCAGGACCTGCTGGGTGCGCAGGGCCAGGCGGGCGGACTTGTCCGTCGGCAGGGCGATGGCCTCGTCGAAGGAGTTGGTGTGCAGCGACTGGGTGCCGCCGAGGACGGCCGCGAGGCCCTGGACGGCGACCCGGACGAGGTTGACCTCGGGCTGCTGGGCGGTGAGCTGCACCCCTGCGGTCTGGGTGTGGAAGCGGAGCATCTGCGACTTGGGGTTCGATGCGCCGAACTCCTCCTTCATCACCCGCGCCCAGATCCGGCGGGCCGCCCGGAACTTCGCGACCTCCTCCAGGATCGTCGTGCGGGCCACGAAGAAGAAGGACAGCCGGGGCGCGAAGTCGTCGACGTCCATGCCCGCGGCGACGGCGGTGCGGACGTACTCGATGCCGTCGGCGAGGGTGAACGCGATCTCCTGCGCGGGCGAGGCACCCGCCTCGGCCATGTGGTAGCCGGAGATCGAGATCGTGTTCCACTTCGGGATCTCGGCCCTGCAGTACTTGAAGATGTCGGCGATCAGCCTGAGCGAGGGCTTCGGCGGGAAGATGTACGTGCCGCGGGCGATGTACTCCTTGAGCACGTCGTTCTGGATCGTGCCGGTCAGCTTGTCCGCCGGGACGCCCTGCTCCTCGCCGACGAGCTGGTAGAGCAGCAGGAGGAGCGCGCCGGGGGCGTTGATCGTCATCGACGTGGAGACCTTGTCCAGCGGGATCCCGTCGAACAGGACCCGCATGTCGTCGATCGAGTCGATCGCGACGCCGACCTTGCCGACCTCGCCGTGCGCGATCGGGGCGTCGGAGTCGTGACCCATCTGGGTCGGCAGGTCGAAGGCGACCGACAGGCCC
>NZ_MWIG01000242.1:0-4256 GCF_002156145.1 Streptomyces sp. NRRL B-24572
TGTGGTCCTGCTCCAGCTCCAGGGCCACCCGGTGCTCCATGCCGAGGGCCTGGGTGTACTCCGCCGGGAGCTGGAGCCGGCCGGCGCGGTCGAGCATCGCGTACTCCCGTGCCACGAGCGACTCCTGGCCCTGCTCGTCGACCTCCGTGCGGCGCAGCACCTCCGAGGAGGTGCGGCCGTCGCGGATGGCGACCGTGCGGCGGACCTCGGAGGCGACCGCCTGGTCGTGGGTGACGATCACGATCGTCGTGCCCAGCTCCTCGTTGGCGCGGCGGAAGGCCGCGAAGACCTGCTCGCCGGTGGCCGAGTCCAGCTCGCCCGTCGGTTCGTCGGCGAGGAGCACGGCCGGGTTGTTGGCCAGGGCGACCGCGATGGCCACCCGCTGCTGCTGGCCGCCGGAGAGCTGGTGCGGCCGCCGGTCCCGGATCTCCGGGATGCCCAGCATGGCGAGCAGCTCCTCGGCCCGCTCCGCCTTCTGCTTCGAGCGGCCCCGCAACTGCATGGGCAGTGCCACGTTCTGGGCGGCCGTCAGGTACGGCAGGAGGTTGCGGGCGGTCTGCTGCCAGACGAAGCCGACGACCTCGCGGCGGTAGCGCAGCCGCGCCTTGCCGTCCATGCCGAGCAGGTCGCAGCCGGCCACCCGGGCCGCGCCGGCGGTCGGCACGTCCAGGCCCGCCAGGATGTTCATCAGCGTCGACTTGCCGGAACCGGAGGCGCCGACCAGGGCCATCAACTCGCCCTCCTTCACGAGGAGGTCGAGCCCCTGGAGCGCCTGCACCTCCACCCCGTCCGTGGTGAAGATGCGGACCAGCCGGTCGCAGGCGATGAGCGCGTCATGACCGTACGAGGGCCGGTCGCGGTGCGCCGTGGCCCGCCGCTCCAGCTCCTCCAGGGTCGTGTCGGACGGGGCCGTGCCGGTCTTCGTCATCGTGCGTCTCCTGCCCTGAGTTCCTTGATCGAGCCCCTGCGTCCCACCCACCACGCCTGTCCGACCGCCGCGAGCCCCGTGAGGACGACGACGGCGAGCGCGGGCAGCGCGAGCGACCACGGGTCCGCCCGCAGCGGGGCGCTGTCCAGCGGGGCGAACTCCGGTCCCGTCCCGAGCGAGAGCCGGAACAGGTCGATGCCCGGGGCGAGCAGCGGCACCGTCGCCCAGCCGACGAGGATGCCGCCGAGCGCCGCGAGCACGGCCTGCGGCAGTGCTTCGAGGCCGAGGAGCCGCCGGGCCTGCTTCCGGGTGAGGCCCATCGTCCGCAGCCGCGCGAGGAGCGTGTTCCGCTCGGGCGCGCTCTGCAGGAACGAGAGCAGCAGGGCGACCACGGCGAAGGCGGCGCCCGCGCCGATCGCGCCCAGGTAGATCCGCTCGGCGCCGGACTGGAGCGGCGAGTCCACGTACGTGGCCCGCTTCTCGCTGCGGAGCGCCACGTCGAGCCTGGACGACTTCGCCCGCACGGCGGCGCGCAGCGCGGTGCCGTCCACCGGTCCCGTGACGAGCAGCTGGGTGTTCGTCCGGTGGGTGAGGTCGGCGCCGTTGACGAGGAGGAAGTCCGCGTCGTCCAGGGCAGGGGTGGTGGAGCGGACCGCGACCACCTTCACCCGGAAGACGCCCGCCGCTGCGACGATGTCCATCGGGGCGCGGCCGAGCCGTTCGGCGACCTTCGGCGAGGCGATCGCGGGCAGCACCCGCTCGGTGTCCGCCACGGCGTCCTCGCCGCCCTTCCCCGTCGAGGCGAGCAGCCCGGCGGAGAACGGCCCGAAGCCGGTCCGGTTCGCGAGCCGGGTGTACGAGGCGGGCTCGACGCCCACGATCGGCGCGCTCATCGGCTCGACGGCGGTCCCCTGGACGGACGGCAGGGAGACCCCGTACTCGATCTGGACCGGCGCCACGTCCCGCACGCCCGCCAGACCGCGCACCGACTCGGTGAGTCCGGCGGGCAGCGGGGTCCATTCGACGTAGCCGCCGATCCGGGCGTCCGCGCCGGTCGCCAGGAGCGCCGCCCGGTCGCGGGCGTCGGCGACGCCCGCGAGGACGGAACCGCCGAAGGCCGCCGTGGTCAGCGCGAGCACGAGGGCGAGCAGCGGGAGGGTGCCCGAGGACGGGGCGCGCCCGGCGCGGGCCAGGGCCAGCGGTCCGACGGCCCCGCGCAGCAGGCGGGCCGGGCGGGCCAGCCAGCGCAGCGGCAGCGGGTAGATCCGTACGAGGACGGAGGCGGCGATCAGGCCGACGAGTACGGGCGCGGCGCTCACCAGCGGGTCGCCGGAGCCGCCGGAGCCGTCGGTGCCGCGCAGCCGCAGCGAGGCGACCGCGCCCACGGCGAGGACGAGCAGGGTGAGTTCGAGGACCGTGCGCCGCCGGGAGGGGCGCGCGGTGAGCAGGTCGTCGCGTCCGCCGTGCAGGCGCGGGCGCCGGTGGCGGACGACCGCCCGTACGGGCAGGACGAGCATCGCGATCAGGGCGACGAGGGCGGCGGCGAGGACGGAGGGGGCGAGGGGGATCCCGCCGGACCCGCCGTCGGGCGGCCGGACGGTCGCCACGGCGAGGCCGAGGGCGAGCGCGGCGGCCGGCAGGGCGATGGCCGAGGTCTCGCCGAGCAGCCGCAGGCCGATGCCGGTGAGGGAGGCGCCGCGGGAGCGGAGCAGCGCGAGTTCGCCGTCGCGGCGGGCGACGAACAGGCCGCCGGTCATCGCGAGGACGACCGCGGCGACCGTGCCGACCCCGAAGACGGCGACGGCCACGACCGGGTCGATCGCCTCGCGCATCGAGCGGTACGAGTCGACGATCGCGTCGAGGTCGGTGGTGAGGGCGGCGTTGCCCCCGACGGCCTTGCGGAGCTTGACCAGGTCGGGGCCGCTTGCCGTCGCGTCGAGGGCGGAGGCGAGCCGGTCGGTGTCCCGGTTGGTGAGGTGGCCGGCCGTCGGCATGTACCGGAAGAAGATCTCCGGCTCGCTGTTGGTGGAGAGCACGACGGGCGCGGAGCCGGGGGAGAGGAGCAGCGCCCCCTGCCAGTAGTACTTCACCTCGTCGCTGATCTTCGCGGCGAACGCCGGGGTGCGCAGCAGCTGTTCGACGGCCCAGTACGGGGACCGGGGGCCGCGGGGTTCCACGATCCCGGTGATCGTGATGGCGAGCGGTTCCGGGCTGGTCTTGCTCGGTACGTGCACGACGGAGCCGGGCTTCAGGTGGAGGGACCCGGCGGTCTGCGTGGTCACGACGGCTTCCGGGGCGTCGGCCGTGCCCGCGGCGAGCCGGCCCTTCCGCAGGGTCGCGTGCTCGGCGAGACGGGACGGGGCGGAGAGCAGGAACTCCGGGAGGAGCCCGTCGGGCTGGGGCAGCCACGGGTCGAGTCCCTCGACGCGCTTGACCGTGCGGACGCCGTGGACGGTCTGCTCCGGGTCGGTCCGGATCGGCGCGGGCAGCAACGCGCGCGCCTCGTCGCTCTTCCTCTGGAGGATGCGGGGGTCAAGCCCGGGACCGTGCTCGGACAGCGGGATCGGGGTCGTCAGTTCGAGGACGGCGTTGCGCGGTTCGGCGCTCCGGATGTCGTGCCGCAGACCCTCCGTCTCGTACCGGTCCACCGCACGCGGCAGCGCCGCCGCGAGGTACGCGGTGACCAGGACGAGCAGGGCGAGGGCGGCGGCGGCCCAGGGGGCGGTCCGCAGCCGGGTCCGCACCCAGGGCGCCACCGCGCGGGCGGGCTTGTCGGACCGGGACCGGGGCATGTCGGGGGCCTTCCTGCGTACGGCGGGCATGTCGGTGCGGTCGCTGTTACTGGCGCTGTCGCTGTACGGGGCCGTCGGCGGCATCAGTTGTCCCCCTGGTGGCGCAGGGTCACGGCCGGGTCGGCGCGGCGCAGGGCGATCGAGGCGACGACGGCGAGCGGCAGGGCGGCGACGCCGGCGAGCAGCAGCGCCACCTGGCCGAGGGGCAGTTCGACGAGGACCGGCGGGACGGGCCGGGTGGCCTGGCCGGTGAGGACGACGAGCGGGACGACCGTCCGGGCGAGGACGGTGCCGAGTCCGATGCCGACGAGTAGGCCGATGCCGATGAGCAGCCCCTGTTCGGCGGCGACGAGCCGGGCGAGCTTGCGGCGCGATGCGGGAACGGGCCGCCGAGTTCGGCGTGCTGCGGGCGCTCGGCGCACCGCGCCGCAAGCTCGCCCGGCTCGTCGCCGCCGAACAGGGGCTGCTCATCGGCATCGGCCTACTCGTCGGCATCGGACTCGGCACCGTCCTCGCCCGGACGGTCGTCCCGCTCG
>NZ_MWIG01000243.1:0-18026 GCF_002156145.1 Streptomyces sp. NRRL B-24572
GGGCGCGGACGAGGTCGGCGCGGAGCCGGGCGGCCTCGGGCAGGGAGCCGTACTCGGCGGCGACGCGCCAGTCGAGGACGAGGACGGAGCCGGAGCCCAGGCCGCTGGGAAGGTCGACGGCCCGCAGGTCGGCGGCGCGGACGGTGAGCCGGTGGAGGGCGAGGACGCCGGCGACGGCGGGGAGGACGCCGGGCTGGTCGGGCAGGGCGATGAGGAGCTCGACGCCGACGGGCTCGGGCTCCTCGGGCTCCGCGGCGACCGGTTCGGTGCGGAGCCCGAGGACGGGTTCGCCGGTGCGCAGGGCCTCGATCGCGAGCCGTTCCTGTTCGGCGCTGGGCGCGGCGGCCTCGGGATCGGGCAGGGGTGCGCCCGCGAGGACGCCGGCGGCCCGTTTGACCAGGTCGGCGACGAGCGAGGCGCGCCAGGAGGACCAGGCGGCGGGGCCGGTGGCGAGGGCGTCGGCCTCGGTGAGGGCGTGCAGGAGCTCCAGGGTGCCGAGGCTGCCGACGGCGGTGGCGACGGCCTTGACGGTGGCGGGGTCGTCGAGGTCGCGCCGGGTGGCGGTCTCGACGAGGAGCAGGTGGTGGCGGACGGCGGTGGCGATGACGGCGGTGTCGGTGCGGTCGAAGCCGATGCGGGCGGCGAGGTCGCGGGCGATGGTCTCGCCGGCGACGGAGTGGTCGCCGGGCCAGCCCTTGCCGATGTCGTGGAGGAGGGCGGCGACGAGGAGGAGGTCGGGGCGGCCGACGCGGCGGGTGAGGGAGGAGGCCCGTACGGCGGTCTCGACGAGGTGCCGGTCGACGGTCCAGGTGTGGACGGGGTTGCGCTGGGGCCGGCAGCGGACGCGCTCCCAGTCGGGGAGGAGCCGGCTGATGAGCCCTTCGGCCTCCAGGGCCTCCCAGACGGGGACGGTGGCCTCGCCTGCACCGAGGAGGGTGACGAGCTCCTCGCGGGCCTCGGCGGGCCAGGGCACCGGCAGGGGCTTGGCGGCGGCCGCGAGGCGGCGTACGGCGTGCAGGGAGATCGGCAGGGCGGACTGGGCGGCCGCGGCGGCGGCCCGCAGGGGCAGGACGGGGTCGCGTTCGGGGCGGGCGCTGAGGGCGAGGACGGCCTCGCCGTCCATCTCGACGACGCCCTCGGCGAGCGGGGTGCGTTCGACGGGCGGTTTCGCGCCGCCGTTCCGGCTGAGGAGGGTGCGCAGCCGGGCGGGGCGGGCGGAGCGGGCCTTGAGGACGCGGTTGACCTCGCGCCAGGTGACGTCGGTGGCGTACGAGATGGTCCGGGCGGCCTCGTACACCTCGCGGAGCAGGGTGTCGGCGTCGAGGAGGCCGAGTTCGGCGGCGACGGCGTCCTGTTCCTGGAGGGCGAGCCGGTCGGTGGCGCGGCCGGTGGCGAGGTGGAGGGCGTCGCGGGCGTCGAGGAGGCGGCGACGGGCGGTGTCGAGGCCTTCGCGGGGGGCGTCGGCGAGCCAGGAGGCGGCGACGGCGCGCAGCACCTGGGCGTCGCGGAGGCCGCCCCTGGCCTCCTTGAGGTCGGGTTCGAGCAGGTACTGCAGCTCCCCCACGCGTTCGGCGCGCTCGCGGCAGAGGGCGTCGAGTTCGGGGAGGCGCTTGGGTGCCTGGTTGCGCCAGTCGGCGAGGACGGTGGTGCGCAGGGCGGCGACGAGTCCGGCGTCTCCGGCGAGGGGCCGGGCGTCGAGGAGGCCGAGGTGGGCCTTGAGGTCGTCGGCGGCGGTGGCACGGGCCTCGGCGGGGGTGCGGACCGAGTGGTCCAGGGCGAGGCCGAGGTCCCAGACGGGGTACCAGATCCGGTCGGCGAGGGCGGCGACGGCGGCCTTGTCGGCGGTGCCGTCGTGGAGCAGGAGGAGGTCGAGGTCGCTGCGCGGGGAGAGTTCGGCGCGCCCGTAGCCGCCGACGGCGACGAGGGCGGTCCCGCGGGGCGGTGCGGCGGCGGCGAAGAGGCCGGCCAGCCAGTCGTCGGTGAGCCGGGCGAGGGCGGCACGGCGCGGCGGCCCGGGCCGCTCCTTCTCCTGGAGGAGGAGCAGCCGGGCCGCCGCGTAACCGCCGGGTCCCGATTCTTCGGTCTCTTCGCTGACTTCGAGGTTCGTCACCCGGCGGCTCCCATTCGTGCTTACAGTGCGTCCGGACCGCGCTCGCCGGTGCGGACCCGTACGGCGGTCTCGACCGGCACGCTCCACACCTTGCCGTCTCCGATCTTGCCGGTGCGGGCGGCCTTCACGACGACGTCGATGAGCGTTTCGGCGTCCTCGTCCTCGACGAGGACCTCGATGCGGATCTTGGGGACCAGGTCGACGGTGTACTCGGCGCCCCGGTAGACCTCGGTGTGGCCGCGCTGGCGTCCGTAGCCGCTGGCCTCGGTGACGGTGAGGCCGTGGACCCCGAAGGCCTGGAGGGCCTCCTTGATCTCGTCGAGCCGGTGCGGCTTGACGACCGCGGTGATGAGCTTCATGCGTCCACCTTCGTGTTCTCGCTCGGGACGGTCGTGGCCGCGGCGGTGGTGCGGCCGGTGATGCCGCCGCCGGCTCCGCTGAAGTCGTACGCGGTCTCGGCGTGCTCGACCTGGTCGATGCCGGAGACCTCGTCGTCCTCGCTGACCCGCATCCCCATCGTCTTGTCGATGATCAGGGCGAGGACCGCGGAGGCGATCAGGGAGTAGGCGAGGACCGCGAAGACTCCGACGGCCTGCTTGCCGAGCTGCTCCAGGCCGCCGCCGTAGAAGAGTCCCTTGGCGTCGGACTGGACGCCGCCGGTGGCGAAGAGGCCGACGAGGAGGGAGCCGAGGACACCGCCGACGAGGTGGACGCCGACGACGTCGAGGGAGTCGTCGTAGCCGAACTTGTACTTGAGGCCGACGGCCATGGCGCAGGCCAGACCGGCGATGGCGCCGATCGCGATGGCGCCGAGCGGGGAGCAGGAGCCGCCGGAGGGGGTGATGGCGACGAGGCCGGCGACCGCGCCGGAGGCGGCGCCGAGGGTGGTGAAGGAGCCGTGGCGGATCTTCTCGTACGCGAGCCAGGCGAGCATGGCGGCGGCGGTGGCGACCTGGGTGTTGACGAACATCACGGCGCCGACGCCGTCGTCGTTGCCGAGCCAGGAGCCGGCGTTGAAGCCGAACCAGCCGAACCAGAGGAGACCGGCGCCGAGCATGACCAGCGGGAGGCTGTGCGGGCGCATCGGGTCCTTCTTGAAGCCCACGCGCTTGCCGATGACGAGGATGACGCCGAGGGCCGCCGCGCCGGCGTTGATGTGGACGGCGGTGCCGCCGGCGAAGTCGATGACGCCCATCTCGAAGAGCCAGCCGCCCGCGCCCCAGACCCAGTGGGCGACGGGGAAGTAGACGATCGTGACCCAGAGGGTGATGAAGAGGGCCCAGGCGGTGAACTTGACGCGGTCGGCGAGGGCGCCGCTGATGAGCGCGGGGGTGATGATCGCGAACATCAGCTGGAAGACGGCGAAGACGTAGACCGGGATGGTGTAGCCGTCCCAGAGCTCGGTGATGCCGATACCGCTGAGGCCGACGTAGTCGGAGGACCAGCCGATGATCGAGCCGGAGTCGGTGCCGAAGGCGAGGCTGAAGCCGAAGAGCACCCAGAGGATCGTGACGATCCCGAGGCTGATGAAGCTCATCATCAGCATGTTGAGGGTGGACTTGACGCGGACCATGCCTCCGTAGAAGAAGGCGAGCGCCGGGGTCATCAGCATGACCAGGGCGGAGCAGATGAGCATGAACCCGGTGTTGGCGGCAGACAGCTCGGGGGCGTCTGCGGCCAGGGTCGTGATGGCTGGTGCCATCGGCGTCTCCTCGTCGTCGAATGCGGCCTGTGCGGGGCGGGGCCGGGGAGCGTCCGGCCGCGTGAGGGAGTGGCCGGTTATGGGCCAGAGATTCGCGCAGCGCGGTTTCCGCCGATACCGCTCGATGTTTCGGCGCAGTGACGAAGGGGCGGGGCGTGTTACGTGACCGTGAACGGCCGTGTCGGTACGAGGAGACGTCCGGGGAAACGAACCGGCCGCGCCGGGCGTCCGTGTGACCTTGCGGCGGGGGAGCCGAGTCGGGCTTTACGGGACGGCCGGCGCGGCCGGGGTCGGTGCGGGCTCGTGGAGTGGCCGCTGGGGAGGATCAGACCGCTTCGGCGGCCTCGGGCAGGAGCTGGGTGAGCCGGTCGGTGAGCTGGACGACCTCGGCGACGTCGCTGTAGTTGCGGGCGGCCTGGTCGACGGTCTTGCGGAGCCGGGTGTTGACCCGCTCGGAGCGGATGCTGCGGGCGACCCCGAGGGCCTTCTCGGCGAGGACCACGGACTGCTCGGGCTCGCGCTTGAGGAGGTGGACGGTGGCCATGCCGATCAGGTTGAGCGCGTACGACCGCTGGTGGTCGGGGTCTTTCTCGAAGAGCTCGACGGCCCGCTCCATGACGGGCTCGGCCAGCGAGGCGTACGTCGGGGAGCGGCCGGCGACATAGGCCAGGTCGCGGTAGGAGTGGGAGTTCTCGCCGTTGAGCTCGGCCTCGGAGAAGAAGCCGATCCAGTCGGGCTCGGGCTCGCCGTCGAGGCCGACGTCGGCGAAGGTGTCCTCGGCCATCCGGACGGCCCGCTTGCACTTGGAGGGCTGGCCCATGTTGGCGTAGGCGCGGGCCTCCATCGCATACAGCATGGCCTGGGTGCGGGCGGTGGCGCAGTCCCGACTGCCGTACTGGGCGAGGTGGATGAGTTCGAGGGCGTCGTCCGGCCGGCCGAGGTGGATCATCTGGCGGCTCATCGACGAGAGGATGTACGAGCCGAGGGGCTTGTCGCCGGCCTCCTTGGCGGCGTGCAGCGCCAGCACGAAGTACTTCTGGGCGGTGGGCTGGAGTCCCACGTCGTAGCTCATCCAGCCGGCGAGCTCGGCGAGTTCGGCGGCGCAGGTGAAGAGGCGCTTGGCGGTGGCGGCGGGCTGGGACTCCTGGAGGAGGTCGGTGACCTCGTGGAGCTGGCCGACGACGGCCTTGCGGCGCAGTCCGCCGCCGCACTGCGCGTCCCACTTGCGGAACATGGCGGTGGTGGACTCCAGGAGGTCGAGCTCGACCTCGGAGAGCCGGTTGGGGCGGCGGGCGTCGACGAGCGGCTCGGGTCGCTCGACGTCGCCGGCCGGGGTGGGGACGAGCCAGCGCTGCATCGGTTCGATGAGGGCGGGGCCCGCGGCGAGCGAGAGGGAGGAGCCGAGGAAGCCCCGGCGGGCGAGCATGAGGTCGCTGCGGGAGAACTCGCTGAGCAGGGCGACGGTCTGCGGGCCAGCCCAGGGCAGGTCGACGCCGGAGACGGAGGGCGACTGGTGGGCCGTGCGCAGTCCGAGGTCCTCGATGGCGACGACGGAGCCGAAGCGCTCGGAGAAGAGCTCGGAGAGGATCCGCGGGATGGGCTCGCGGGGCTGCTCGCCGTCGAGCCACCGGCGCACCCGCGAGGTGTCGGTGGAGATGTGGTGCGCGCCCATCTGGCGCGCCCTGCGGTTCACCTGGCGTGCCAGTTCGCCCTTCGACCAGCCGCTGCGCACGAACCACGAACCCAGCTGCTCGTTCGGGCGCTTGCCGGCAGCCGTACCGTCTGCGCCGTTGCCGCTCACTGGAACGCCCCCATCCACCTGATGACCTGTCGTCCGAAACCCCTATCAGAATGCCGCCTCTCGCGGCACCCGTCCGACGTTCGCACTCCTTCGAACTGGAAACCGGGTTGCCTCCGGCATACCCACGCGTGCAAGAGGCCCTCGGGGTTCGAGTACCGAAAGTAATCCTACGATCACCCCTCCACCACGGCGATTCAAGAAACGCCACCATTCGCCACCCCTTCGGGGGAACTCGCCACGCGTGGAACGCGATTCACTTGACATGCGACGAACCGGAGTCGGTGGACGGGAGCACGGAGAGGCGTGCGCCCCGACCCGCACCACCCTGCACACGACCGCGCGCCACATCTCGGGCGACGGGCCGTGACGAAAGGTGACGACGGGGCTCCGGGTCGTAACCACCGGCGCGCTCGACCCGTTGGAGGGGGCATGGGTTTCACGATCGGCGGCATTCGTGAGATGCGGGTCGGCGCACGCCGCCGCGTACGCACCACGGAGTGCACAGCGGTGGCCGAGTACACCGGCCTCTGGGGCTGGGACGTCGTTCCCGGCACGCGGGCCGTCTCCGGCCGGTGCTCCTGCGGTGATCCGGCGTGCGCGGCCCCCGGCGCGCACCCCCTCTCCTTCGCGGAACCGGTCCCGGCGGGCGCCGGCCTCGACGACGCCGTGAAGGCCTGGTCCGAGTACCCGGGCGCGGCCCTGCTCCTCCCGGTCGGCCGCGCCTTCGACGTGATCGAGGTCGCCGAGGCCGCGGGCCGGCGGGCGCTCGTGCGCCTGGAGCGCATGGGGCTGCCCCTCGGCCCGGTGTGCGCGACCCCGACCGGCCGGGCGCGGTTCTTCGTGGCCCCGGGCGCGGCGGCCGAGCTGCCGCAGCTGCTGTACCGGATGGGCTGGGACGACGCCGATCTGGACCTGCACTGTCTGGGCCCGGGTTCCTACGTCACCGCTCCCCCGTCGGACCTGGGCGGGCTCGGGCCGGTGCGCTGGCTGCGGCCGCCGACCCTCGACACGGCGGGCGCGCCGCCGCAGGCCCGGCTGCTGCTCGGCACCCTGGCGTACATCTGTCACCGGACGCACTTCTGAGCATGCGGAAGGGCCCTCGCCATCCGATGGCGAGGGCCCTTCCGCATGCCTTGCGCGGTGTCAGTCGCCGATCAGGGCGTCGACGAAGGCGCCCGGCTCGAAGGGCGCCAGGTCGTCCGGGCCCTCGCCCAGGCCGACCAGCTTGACCGGGACGCCCAGTTCGCGCTGGACGGCGACGACGATGCCGCCCTTGGCGGTGCCGTCGAGCTTGGTCAGCACGATGCCGGTGATGTCGACGACCTCGGCGAAGACGCGGGCCTGGATCAGGCCGTTCTGGCCGGTGGTCGCGTCGAGGACGAGGAGGATCTCGTCCAGCGGGCCGTGCTTCTCGACGACGCGCTTGACCTTGCCGAGCTCGTCCATGAGACCGGTCTTGGTGTGGAGCCGGCCGGCGGTGTCGATGAGGACGACGTCGGCCTTCTCGGCGATGCCCTCCTTGACCGCGTCGTAGGCGATCGACGCCGGGTCGCCGCCCTCCGGTCCGCGCACCGTGTGGGCGCCGACGCGCTCGCCCCAGGTCTGGAGCTGGTCGGCGGCGGCGGCACGGAAGGTGTCGGCGGCGCCGAGGACGACGGACTTGCCGTCGGCGACGAGGACACGGGCCAGCTTGCCGGTGGTGGTGGTCTTGCCGGTGCCGTTGACGCCGACGACCATGACCACGCCCGGGGTGTCCTCGGGGCTCTCGGTCTTCACCGAGCGGTCGAAGTCGCCGAGCAGGGCGACGAGCTCCTCGCGGAGCAGGCCGCGCAGCTCCTCGGGGGTGCGGGTGCCGAGCACCTTGACGCGCTCGCGCAGCCGGTCGACGAGCTCCTGGGTGGGGGCGACGCCGACGTCGGCCGTGAGGAGGGTCTCCTCGATCTCCTCCCAGGTGTCCTCGTCGAGGTGCTCGCGGGACAGGAGCGTGAGCAGCCCCTTGCCGAGCGAGTTCTGGGAGCGGGCGAGCCGGGCCCGGAGCCGTACGAGACGGCCGGCGGTGGGCTCGGGAACCTCGATCTCGGGAGCGAGGGGCTCCTCGACGAGCGGCTCCTCGACGAGGGGCTCCTCGGCGACCGGGGCCTCGGGGACCGCTTCGGCGGGAAGCTCGACCTCCTCGACCGTGCGCCGCGGTTCCTCCCGCGGTGTCTCCGCCTCCTCGCCGACGTGCGGCTCTGCGGGCGGAGCGGTGATGGTCGGCGCGGTGGACGGCGGCTCGGCCGGCGGCAGCTGCTTCTTCTTGCGACCGCTGATCACGAGCCCGCTCGTCACGGCGACCGCGACGACGAGAGCGATGACTACAGCAAGGATGAGTTCCATAACCCGTCCAGTATCTGCCACGAGGGGGCCGATGGCGGAGCACGTACAGTGGGTGGTTCCCCCACATCTGTACGACGGAGTACCCCTATGCCCCACGCCGCCTCCGAAACCGAAGGCGCGACGCACGACGGCGCCGTGGAGACACGCGGTCTCGAACCCGTCCCCGACGCCGAGCGGACCGGCAAGGTCCGCGAGCTCTTCCCGACCTGGGTCGCGGCCAACATCAGTGTGCTGCTGCTCACGATGGGCGCCGGTCTGGTCGTCTTCAACGGCCTGAACCTCTGGCAGGTCCTGGTCGTGGCGATCGTCGCGCCGGTCCTCTCGTACGGGATCGTCGGCCTGATCTCGATCGCGGGGAAGCGCGGCGGGGCGCCCGGCATGGCGCTGTCGCGGGCCGTCTTCGGTCAGCGCGGAAACCTTTTTCCCGGTGCGCTGATCTGGGTGGCCCGCTGGGGCTGGGAGACGATCAACGCGGTCGCCGGGGCGTACGCGGTGCTGACCGTCCTCGACCTCCTCTTCGGCGTGAAGTCGAACACGCTTCTCATCGTGGTGACCCTGCTGCTCTTCGTGACCTGCACGTTCCTGGTGTCGGGCCTCGGGATCAACGCGCTGCGGGTGTGCAGCAAGTGGTCGACGTACCTCTTCGGCGCCTTCTCGGTGCTCGTCCTGGTCCATCTGGTGGCGAACACCGACTGGTCGGCGGTCTTCGACAAGCCGGCCGGTTCGACGGCGATGATGGTCGCGGGCATCGGCACGATCGCGGCCGGCGGCATCAGCTGGGTGCCCTCGGGCCCCGACTTCACCCGCTATCTGCCCCGTACGGCCTCCTCGCGCGCGATGGTCGGCTCGACGGTCGGCGGCGCCGGGATCGTGGTGCTCCCGATGGTGCTGATGGGCGCGGTGATGGCGGTGTCCACGCCGGACCTGGCCTCGGCGCAGGACCCGGTCTCCTTCATCGGCGAGCTGCTTCCGATGTGGATCTCGGTGCCGTATCTGCTGATCGCGCTGATCGGGATGCTGCTGATCAACTCGATGTCGATGTACTCGGCCGGGTTCACCGCGCAGACCCTGGGCATCAGGGTGCCGCGGGCGGCGGCGGTGAGCGTGAACGCCGTGATCAGCCTGGTCTTCGGTTTCCTCCTGATGGTCGTGGCGACCAGCTTCATCGGCTCGTTCATCTCCTTCCTGACGCTGCTCGCGGTGGCGTTCTCGGCGTGGATCGGGGTCTTCGGCGTGGACATGCTGCGCCGGCGGTCGTACGACGCGGCGGCGCTCATGGACACCACGCGGACCAGTGCCTACTGGTACCGGGGCGGTTTCGCCTGGCAGGCGATGACGGCGTGGGGCGTGGCGCTGCTCGTGGGTCTGCTGTTCACGAAGGTGGACTGGTTCTCCGGTCCGCTCGCCTCGTCCTGGATCGGTGAGAACGGTCTGGGCTGGGCGGCGACGATCGTGGTCGCGGGCGTGCTGTACGCGGTGCTGCCGCGCACCGCGTCGCCGACCGCGGCGGAACCGGCCGCCGAGATCCGCGAGACCGTTTCCATCTGACGCTGCGTCAGCTACTGTCCCCCTTCCGCGTACCCGCGAAGGGGGACTTTCCCATGCCGTTCAGCGTCGTACGGTTCAACCTCGTCGATCCCCGTGCGACCCCGGACTCCCTCTCGGAGCGCTACCGGGCCGCGCTCGCCATGGCCGCGTACGCCGACGAGCACGGCGTCGACACCGTACAGACCGAGGAGCACCACGGGGTCGAGAACAACTGGCTGCCCTCCCCCTTCGCCTTCGCGGGCGCGGTCTTCGGGGCGACGAAACGGATAGCCGTCACCATCTCGGCGATCATCGGCCCGCTGCACGATCCGCTGCGCCTGGCCGAGGACATCGCGGTCCTGGACCTGCTGAGCGGGGGCCGGCTGGTGACGGTGGCCGGGATCGGCTACCGGCCGGAGGAGTACGAGGAGCGCGGGGTCGACTGGGGGCGGCGCGGCAAGCTCCAGGACCTGCTCCTGGAGACCCTGCTCACGGCCTGGACCGGGGAGCCGTTCACATATCAGGGCCGTACGGTACGGGTCACCCCGCGGCCGTTCACCCGGCCGCATCCGCTGCTCCTGGTCGGGGGCTCGTCGCGGGCGGCGGCCCGGCGGGCGGCCCGGCTCGGGCTGCCGTTCTTCCCGAGCGCGCACCTGCCGGAGCTCGAGACGTACTACCGGGAGCGGTGCGCGGAGTACGGCACGGAGGGCTGGACGATGATGCCGGCGAAGGAGACCCCGCTGCTGCACCTGTCGGAGGATCCGGACCGGACCTGGGCGGAGTACGGGGAGCACTTCCTGCACGAGGCGCGGACGTACGCCTCGTGGCAGTCGAAGGACATCCGCTCGGCGGTGCGGTCGGCGGCGACGACGGTGGCGGAGCTGCGGGCGGAGGGGGTGTACCGGGTCGTCACGCCGGAGGAGTGCGTGGCGCTCGGCCTGGAGAGCCTCGTCCTGCATCCGCTGTGCGGCGGGATGCCGGTCGAGGAGGGGTGGCGGAGCCTGCGGCTGTTCTGCGAGGGCGTACTGCCGCGGCTCACGGCGTGAGGAACGGCGTACCGCCCCGGCTCACCGTGTGAGCCGGGGCGGTCGTCGTGAGGAGAGGGGCAGCGGGGTTTAGCCCATCTCCTCCAACGCCTTGCCCTTCGTCTCCTTGACGTACCTGAGCACGAAGGGGATCGAGAGCACGGCGAAGATCGTGTAGATCACGTAGGTGCCGGAGAGGTTCCAGTCCGCGAGGGACGGGAAGCTGGCGGTGATGGCCCAGTTGGCGATCCACTGGGCGGAGGCGGCGACGCCGAGGGCGGCGGCGCGGATCCGGTTGGGGAACATCTCGCCGAGGAAGACCCAGACCACCACGCCCCACGAGAGGGCGAAGAAGAGCACGAAGACGTGGGCGGCGACGAGGGCCACGACGCCCTGGGTCTCGGGCAGCTTGCCGTCGACGAGGTCGGCGGAGAAGGCCCAGGCCTCGAAGGCGAGGGCGATCGCCATGCCGATGGAGCCGACGAGGGCGAGCGGCTTGCGGCCGACCCGGTCGACCAGGACCATCGCGATCACGGTGCCGATGATGTTGATGATCGACGTGGTGAACGAGTAGAAGAACGAGCTGGACGGGTCGATGCCGACGGACTGCCACAGCGTCGCGGAGTAGTAGAAGGCGACGTTGATGCCGACGAGCTGCTGGAAGACCGAGAGTCCGATGCCGACCCAGACGATGGGCAGGAGCTTGAACCTGCTGCCGGCGACGAGCAGGTCCCTGAAGGTGGACTTGTGCTCGCTGCGCATGGCCCGGTCGATCTCGGCGACGCGGTGGTCGAGGTCGACGCCGTGGCCCTCGACCTCGGCGAGGACCTCCTTGGCCCGGTCGACCTTCCCGACGGAGATGAGGAAGCGGGGGGACTCGGGGATCGCGAAGGACAGCATCCCGTAGAGGAGCGCGGGGACGACCATCACGCCGAGCATCCACTGCCAGGCCTCGATGCCGCCGATCTCGCCGCGCTGGTCGCCGTCGGCGAGCTGGAGGATGCCGTAGTTGACCAACTGGGAGATGGCGATGCCGATGACGATCGCGGCCTGCTGGAAGGAGCCGAGGCGGCCGCGGTAGGCGGCGGGGGCGACCTCGGCGATGTACGCGGGGCCGATGACGGAGGCCATGCCGATGGCGAAGCCGCCGATGATCCGCCAGAGGGCGAGGTCCCAGAGGGCGAAGGGCAGTGCGGAGCCGACGGCGCTGACGGCGAAGAGCACTGCGGAGATCTGCATGCAGCGGATGCGGCCGATGCGGTCGGCGATCCGGCCGGCGGTGGCGGCGCCGATGGCGCAGCCGATCAGGGCGATGGCGATGACCTGCGCGAGGGTGCCGGAGCCGATGTCGTAGCGGTCGCGGATCGCCTCGACGGCGCCGTTGATGACGGAGCTGTCGTAGCCGAAGAGGAAGCCGCCCATCGCGGCGGAGGCCGTGATGAAGATGACGTGGCCGAGGTGGTCCGGGTGAGCGGCTCGGCCTTCGGAAGATGGCGGTGTGGGCGCCTTCTCGGTGCTGGTCACATGGACTCCTCGGTGGGGGGCGAGCCCTTCCAGTGGCGCACAACTTCGCGCCGCCCACCACGTGAAGGTAAAAGCAACGTTGCAGAGACTATTCCTTCAAGTTTCGAAGTCAATAGTCGATGTCGTGTGACTTTTAGAGCACAGGGAGGCCACGTTGCTTCAATAGTTGAACGATGGGGTCAACGCAGCCGCTGACTGATCACCTTCGAGACGCCGTCGCCCTGCATGGACACGCCGTACAGCGCGTCCGCGACCTCCATGGTCCGCTTCTGGTGCGTGATCACGATCAGCTGCGAGGACTCCTGGAGCTCCCGCATGAGCCCGATCAGCCGCTGGAGGTTGGTGTCGTCGAGCGCCGCCTCGACCTCGTCCATCACGTAGAACGGGCTGGGCCTGGCCTTGAAGATCGAGACGAGCAGCGCCACGGCGGTGAGCGAGCGCTCGCCGCCGGAGAGCAGCGAGAGGCGCTTGACCTTCTTGCCCGGCGGGCGGGCCTCCACCTCGACGCCGGTGGTGAGCATGTTGTCCGGGTCGGTGAGGATCAGCCGGCCCTCGCCGCCCGGGAAGAGCCGCGAGAAGACGCCCTCGAACTCGCGGGCCGTGTCCCGGTAGGCCTCGGTGAAGACCTGCTCGACGCGCAGGTCCACCTCCTTCACGACCTGAAGCAGGTCGGTGCGGGTCTTCTTCAGGTCCTCCAGCTGCTCCGAGAGGAACCGGTGCCGCTCCTCCAGGGCCGCGAACTCCTCCAGGGCCAGCGGATTCACCTTGCCGAGCTGGTGGTACGCCCGTTCGGCGGCCTTCAGCCGCTTCTCCTGCTCCGAACGGACGAACGGGCGCGGCCGGGCGTCGGGGGTCTCGTCCGGGCTCTCCCCCTCGACGGTCGGCGACGGGGGCACGGGCTGGTCCGGGCCGTACTCGGCGACCAGCGCGGTCGCCTCCACGCCGAACTCCTCCAGCGCCTTCGCCTCCAGCTGCTCGATCCGCAGCCGCTTCTCGGCGCCGAGCACCTCGCCCCGGTGCACGGAGTCGGTCAGCTTGTCGAGCTCGGCCTTGAGGTCCCGGCCCCGGGCCCGGGCGGCCGTCAGGCCCTGCTCCCGGTCGGCCCTCGCCGCCTCGGCGACCACCCGCTCCCGCTCGGCGCGGACCAGGGAGACCTCGACGTGGGCCAGGAGGGTGCGGGCGCCGGCGGCGACCGCGCCCGCGACGCGCTCCTCGTGGCGGAGCCGGGCCCGGCGCTGCTCGGCACGCGCGCGTGCCTCCCGTTCGGCGCGGGCGGCCCGGTCGAGCGAGTCGGCCCGTCCGGCGAGCCCCTTGACCCGCTCCTCGTGGGTACGGACCTGGAGCCGCGCCTCCATCTCGGTCTGGCGCGCGTTGGAGCCGTCGATCGCGAGCCGGTCGCGGGTGGAGGTGTCGGGCTCGTCCTCGGCCGGCATCTCCTCGGCCACGAGGAGCCGTTCGGCCAGCTCCTCGGCTTCGGCGGTGGCCTTCTCCAGGGCGTCCTGGGCGCGGGCGGCGGCCGCCGCGGTCCGCTCGGCCTCCCCCGCCGCTCCCCTGGCCTGTCCGGCGAGCCTTCCGAGCCGCTGGGCGACGGCGGACCTCTCGCGCTCACCGGCGCGGCGGCGGGTGTCGAGCTCCTCGACGAGCGCCCCGGCGTGGCGCCGCCGCTCGGCGGCCTCGACCTGGGCGGCGGCCAACTCCTCGCACCGTACGCCCAGTTCGTCGAGCTCGGCGGCGGCCTCGGCCACCGAGGCCTGGACTTCGAGGAGGCTGGGCGCGCCGGCGGAGCCGCCCTGCGCGAAGTGCGCCCCGACCAGGTCCCCTTCGGTGGTGACGGCGGTCAGCTCTGGCCGGTTCCTGACCAGTTCGGCGGCCTCGTCGAGGTCGCCCACGACCACGATCCCGGCGAGCAACCGGCGGACGGAGCCCAGGAGTTCGGCGGGCCCGCTGATCAGGTCGGCGGCGTACGGGGGTCCGTCGGCGACCAGCGGGGACTGCGGCTCGGGGGCTCCGGCGAGGAGCAGGGTGGCCCGGCCCGCGTCCTGCTTGCGCAGCAGGCGCAGGGCTTCGGCGGCGGAGGAGGGGCCGTCGGCGGCGAGCGCGTCGGCGGCCGCGCCGAGGGCGGCGGCGACGGGGACCTCGTATCCCGGGGTGACGGTGAGGAGTTCGGCCGCCGGTCCGAGGAGTCCGGTGAGCCCGGCGGAGAGCAGGGCGCCCGTGCCGTCCTTGCGGCGCAGCCCGAGGGCGAGGGTGTCGTGCCGGGCCGCGGTCGCGGCGCGGCGGCGTTCGGCGTCGGCGGCGGCCTCGCGGGCGGCGCCCAGCGCGGCCTCCGCGTCGGCGAGTTCGCGGCGGGCGGTCTCGTACCGCTCGCCCTGCTCGGTGTCCTCCGCGTCGAGGCCCTCGACCTCGGTCTTGAGCTGCTCGTACTCCTCCTGGGCGGCGGCCGACCGCTCCGCGGCCTCGTCGCGGGCGGCGGCGAGCCGGTCGATCTCGGCCTGGGCGGAGGCGGCGCGCGAGCGGGCCGCGTTGACCTGGCCGTGGAGCCGGGCGAGGCCCTCGCGCCGGTCGGCGATGGCGCGGGCCGCGTCCTTGAGGCGGCGCTCCTCGGCCGCGAGGCTCCGCTCCAGGTCGGCGCGGTGGGCGACGGAGTCCTCCAGGGCGCGCTCGGCGGCCTCCAGGGCGGCTTCGAGCTCGGCCTCCTGTTCCCGTACGCGGGCGGCCTCCCGCTCCAGGTCCTCCGGGTCGCGGCCGCGGCGTTCCTCGGCGGGTGCGGTGGTGGCGCTCTTCACGCGCGCGTCGGCCAGGGAGATGGTGCCGCGGACGCGTTCGGCGAGCTGGGAGAGGGCGTACCAGTTCTGCTGGGCGCGTTCCAGGCGGGGCACGAGGGTGCGGGCCTCCGCTTCGAGCTCGGCCTCCCGGGCGAGGGCGGTGCGCAGCTCGGCCTCGGTGGCCTCCTTGCGGGCGAGCAGGGCCGCCTCGTCGGCGACCTCGGCCGTCAGCGCCTTCTGGAGCCGTACGAGGTCGTCGGCGAGGAGGCGGAGCCGGGCGTCGCGCAGGTCGGCCTGGATGACGACGGCGCGGCGGGCGACGGCGGCCTGCCGGCCCAGCGGCTTGAGCTGGCGGCGGAGTTCGTCGGTGAGGTCCTGCACGCGCGCGAGGTTGGCCTGCATCGCGTCCAGCTTCCGCAGCGCCTTCTCTTTGCGCTTGCGGTGCTTGAGGACGCCGGCGGCCTCCTCGATGAAGGCGCGGCGGCCCATCGGGTCGGCGTGCAGCACGGAGTCGAGCTGTCCCTGGCCGACGATGACGTGCATCTCGCGTCCGATGCCGGAGTCGGAGAGCAGGTCCTGGAAGTCGAGCAGCCGGCAGGTGTCGCCGTTGATTTGGTACTCGCTGCTGCCGCCGCGGAACATGATCCGGGTCAGGGTGACCTCGGCGTAGTCGATGGGCAGGGCGCCGTCGGAGTTGTCGATGGTCAGCGAGACCTCGGCGCGGCCGAGCGGGGGGCGCCCGGTCGTGCCGGCGAAGATGACGTCTTCCATCTTGCCGCCGCGCAGCGACTTGGCGCCCTGCTCGCCCATGACCCAGGACAGGGCGTCCACGACGTTGGACTTGCCCGATCCGTTGGGGCCCACGACACAGGTGATTCCGGGTTCGAACCGCAGCGTGGTGGCCGAGGCGAACGACTTGAATCCGCGGAGGGTCAAGGCCTTGAGGTGCACTCCGACGACTCTACCGGGGCCCGTGCGTTTCGCCCGCGACGGCGTGGGGCAGATCCTCGGATGAGGAGGGGTGGGACGCGGGGGAAACAACGGGTGAAAGGGAGAAGGGACGCCGAGGCGCCCCTTGCATGTCCAGCTGTCGCGCACGTGCGTCGATCCGCACGATCAGCTGTGTGGGTGTCCGGCTGCGCCGACGAGAATGCTTTCCACCTGGCCCCTGGGGGCTGGGTTGTCAGGTGAGCGCAGGCTCTGCCTGGGGTACGTCGAGATCGATGCTGTTCAGCAGCGACTCTCCCTGGTGCTGAGCGGCGGCAGCGGCGAGCGTGTCGTTCTCGGACTGGATCCGTACCAGCTCGGATTCGAGGTCCTGGACGCGCTGCTGAAGCCGTCGCATCTCGGCGAGGAGTCGCGGGTCGGAGCCGCCGACGTAACCGAGAAGCGCCTTTGCCATGATGGATGGTCCTCCACAATGAGTGACCGACCGAAGCGGTGTGGGTCGTTGGGGATTCGCACCCGCGGTGCTCGGCAGTACTGCTAGTCGTGCCGGTTCCACTGCCAAACAGCTAAGGTGCGCGGGGCTTCCAGAGTCTCACCAAAAAGTTTGACGGTCAACACGATCACGCCCCGTTTGAAGGGCTACCGAGGAGTCCACGGCCGCTCAGCGGGCGGCGGGGCCTTCGAACTCGGTGCCTCGGGGGCGTCGCGATCATCCTTAACGGGCAGCCTTGCATGCCCGGCGCGAGTTGGCAACCATCAATCGGTTCGCTGGTCACGCCCCTGTTACCGCGCGTCCGCCCGGTGCCGCTCTCGGTCACCGGGCGGGGTGTCGGAGCGTGATCGTCAGCGGATGGCGAAGCCGTCGTAGCCGCCGCGCGGGGTGTCCCAGATCTCAGTGACACCGTCCACACGTCCGGGTGTGTCGGCGGACTGGAGCCAGTCGAGCAGACGGTGGCAATTCTCACGCGGCCCCTCGGCCACCACCTGTACCCGGCCGTCGTCGAGGTTCAGGGCGAAGCCCACCAGGCCGCCGATCTCCAAGGCGTTTGCCCTGGTGAACCAGCGGAAGCCCACTCCCTGCACCCGGCCGCGCACCCAGGCGGTCATCCGTACGTCGTCGCTCATGGCTGCACGCTAACGGGCGGATTGCCGGATGAGCACATCACCCCTGCTTCTCATGGCGTACAGTCCCGACCGAACGCGACTCACCCGTTCGGGCGCGCGCCGTTCGACTGTCGATCCGGAACGGTACCGACAGCAAAGATCAGCAAAGCCCGGCAAAGAATCCCGCACGGAACCAGCGAAGACCAGCAGAGGAAGGCAGAGCAGATGGGACGCCACCGTCGCTCCGGCGCCGCACCCGCCGCAGAAGACTACGCGGCCGGTTCGGGCCGCCCGCACCGGGGTGCCGGCCGTCGTCGGCCGGTGCGCACCGGTCTGCTCGGCGCCTCCGCGGCGGTCGCGGTCGGCGCCGTCGCCGTCGCCTCCGGCCTGCTCCCCGGCGGGAACACCTTCACGGTCGGCAGCGCCGGCACCACGAGCGAGCGCCAGGTCCAGTCCCGGCAGGCCCCGGAGCTGACGACGCAGGGCGGGGCCACACAGACTCCGACCGGTACGGGCACGGGCGCGGGCGCGAGCAGGCCCGCCTCCCCCACGGCGACCCCGCCCAAGAAGCCGGGCCCGAAGGCCACCCCGAAGGCGAAGCCGAGCCCGAAGCCGACGCCGACCCCGACGAAGACGAAGTCGAAGGCGCCCACGCCGAAGCCCGTGCCGACCCGGGTCTCGGCCGCGCCCACGACGAAGGCGCCCGTACCGAAGCCGGAGCCGACCACGGCGGCGCCGACCGAGAAGGTCGCGGTCACCTCCACCGCCGACCGCGGCGAGGCCGCCGAGGCCGAGGTCCTCCGCCTGGTCAACGCCGAGCGTGCCAAGGTCGGCTGCACCCCGGTGCACGCGGACACCCGGCTCGCGGCGCTGGCCGGCGCGTTCAGCGCCGACATGGCGACCCGCGGCTTCTTCGACCACACGGACCCGGACGGCGACACCCCGTGGGTCCGCGCCCAGCAGGCGGGCATATCGGGCATGGGCGGCGAGAACATCGCACGCGGCCAGGTGGACGCGGCGGCGGTGATGGCGTCCTGGATGAACAGCGACGGCCACCGCGCCAACATCCTGAACTGCGACTTCACGAGCATGGGCGTCGGCGTGGTCTTCGGCGACGGCGGCCCGTGGTGGACCCAGGACTTCG